>DNYO01000239.1 GCA_003506795.1 Deltaproteobacteria bacterium | reverse complement strand
AAAATGGCGGCAGGCCGCAGAGAGAAAGCGGACTGGGCGGTTCATCCTGATGATACACTGGGCATCTTATATGACCACCGGCGTCCATGTAATCCTTGTGAATAAATACCGGACTTAATATCTTGACCACTTTTGCCGATTACGGTATAAGCTTTGCAAGCTTGAGGTTACCACACGATGAAGTTGAAGCGTCTCAAAAAAAGATGGATGACGTCTGTAACTATTCTGGTCGTCCCTCATTCGAAGTCTCGGCCGCTGAAGCTCAGGCTGCCCGTGGCAGGCCTGGCGGCATGCATGGTTTTCGCCATCATCGGCGCCATGTATACCGTGTTTGCCGGAGTGAAGACGGCGGAATACTACGTGATGAAGAGCAGGCTCTCCTACTTCACCAAAGAGTTTACCGAGCTGAAGCACACGATTTCCTCCCTTAAAGAAACGAATAGTGAACTTTCACGGCTCGTCGAACTCAAATCAAAGAACAACATTCTCAAGTCCGCCGAGTTCAGCAGCGACACCGGCTCCATAGATATTGAAGCCATCAAGAAGGACATGAAGGAGACGATCGAATCTGTCGCCGAAATCAAGAAATATATTAGCGACCAGAAGAACATTTTTCTGGCGACCCCCCGGGGATCGCCCATCGCCGGAACGATCAGTTCCCACTATGGAGTCCGTCATCATCCTGTCACCGGTGTCAAATCGCACCATAGCGGAATCGACATCCGTGCCTCCATGGGCACCCCCATCAAAGCCACCGCCGACGGCATCGTCAGCTATTCGGGCTGGTCCGGAGGCAACGGCCATATTATCGTGATCGAACACGGCCACGGATTCAGTACCGCGTACGCGCACAATAAGGAAAACTTCGTGAAAGTCGGCCAGACGGTCAAGAAGGGCCAGCAGATCGCAGCGTCGGGTTCTACGGGAATGTCAACGGGTCCGCACCTCCATTACGAGGTATGGAAAAACGGCAAACAGATCGATCCTCTTCAATTTCTCAAGGACGGATAAACATGGCGAGCAAAAGACAGCAACAAGGACAAGGATCCCTGGAAACACTCATAGGTCAGGATTCCCTCATCAGGGGGGAGATCATATCGAAGGGCGTCGTGAGGCTTGACGGTTCTCTTGAAGGAAGCATCCAGGCAGACTACCTGATCCTCGGCAAAACCGGATCGGTCAAGGGCGACATGTCCGCCCGGGAAATCGTGGTCGATGGAACCGTGGAAGGTGACCTGACCGCCGAAGAACTTGTCGAGATCAACCCCGACGGCGCAGTGGAAGGCAACATCCGCACCGCAAAACTCATAGTTACCGAAGGCGCTTTTTTCTCAGGCACCTCCTTTATGGAAAGACCCCGCAAAGTAGAGAAGCCCGAAGAAGAAAACCTCGAAACAGCTGAACCCTCCGAAGAAACCGCTGAACCCGTCGAGGAGAAAAAGAAGCTGAAACGGATCTTCATCTTCTGACACCCCCTGTCAAAAAAACCGACAAGCGAGATGAGAGGTGATGGGTTATAGCCCATAGGTAATAGGCCGCCTTTGCATTGTTTTTTTCCACCACCCATCACCTATTACCCATTTTCTTTCTTTCGTCTTTTCCCATTACCCATTACCCATTACCTATTACCTATTTTCTTTCTTTTCCGCATTGTAACGGATAAACGCTTATGTTATAAATTAAAAATTCGTACGAGATCTTTGTTGTGGTAAGGTTCTTGCATACAATACCGGTATGCGATACGACAGGCATCAGTCTTTCATAACTAAAAAATAGAGGAGAGTTTACCATGATAGGTGAAAAGAAAACAGCAACCGATTTCGATGAAAAAGACATCACTACCATCGTTGCCGACGATCTTGAGATCAAGGGAACAATACGCTTCAAAACATCAGTGATGCTGAAAGGCGTATTCGAAGGCGAGATATACTCGGAAGGACTCCTTGTCGTCGGGCCTACCGCACGAGTTATGGCGAGCATCACGACACAGACCCTCGTCTCTCACGGTGAGATCACGGGCAACGTCATAGCCAACGAGCAGGTAACCCTGAAAAGCACGTCCATCCATAACGGTGATATTTCCACGCCCAATGTCATCATCGAGAACGGCTCCGTATTCAACGGCTCATGTGCGATGAGAGCGAAGGATATAACAGTCAGATAGTTGCAAACTCATTCAGAAGGGGGTTCGGCATGTCAGTAGAGATTCCCGAGATCAGGGAGATACAGGAAGGTCAGATCACAACCGTAGTTGCGGAAGACCTGGAGATAAAAGGAACCATCAGATTCAAAAGCTCAGTCATGTTGAAAGGGGTGTTCGAGGGGGAGATATTCTCCGAGGGGCTCCTTGTCATTGGATCAACGGCCAGGGTGACGGCAACCATCAACACAAAAACGCTCATTTCCCACGGATCGCTGACGGGCAACGTCACAGCCAGCGAGCAGATCGTTCTCAAAAACACGGCGACGCATATCGGCGATTTGAATTCACCCTTCATCATGATCGAGAACGGGGCGGTGTTCAATGGTTCGTGCGTGATGGAGAGAAATTCATCCTCCGCCGCTTCAGTAAGCCCGGCAGAAACCACGGACTACAGTACTCCGCCGGAGGCCGCCGTGGAAGAACAGGAAGAATCATCATACGCCAGCGAAGACGAGTACGATTCGTCCGAACAGTAACTTCAGAAAAAACTCTCTTTTAGCTGAAAGCCGGCCAGAGGCCCCACCCTCCCCGGCTTTCAGCGATACCATGCTTACCATACACCCCTTACCCATTACCCATTACCCATCCTGTCTATTCCTTGCTTTTTTCAGCAAAACTTTCTATAGTAGTACCATAGAGTGCGACCTTATATATCCCGGGTATCATGTATAGATTGCGGGGAATGTATATTAACATGTCCCTACGAGGTATTCGCTGATGAAGACGGCGTCACAGTGGTACGGACGCCTGAAGACTGTATCGAATGCGGGGCCTGCATGGAAGAGTGTGAACAGAACGCCATTTACTTCGACGATTAGATGAAAAAAAGAGTCGTTCTCGACAAGAAAGCCATTCAGCGTACAATAACCCGGATCACTCACGAGATCCTGGAAAAAAACGCGGGATGCACCGAGATATGCCTGATCGGGATAAGGACGAGGGGAGTCTATCTCGCCAACCGCATACAGGACAAGGTGAAGGACGTGGAGGGGATCGGGTTGCCTTTCGGTGTTCTTGACATCACCATGTATCGGGACGACATCTCCAAACTCAAATGGCCCGAAGTAAAAAAAACCGACATATCCTTTGATGTAAATAATATGACCGTCGTCCTCGTCGATGATGTCCTGCACACGGGCCGGACCACCAGGGCAGCCATCGACGCCATCATGGACCTCGGAAGACCCAGGAAGATACAGCTTGCCGTCCTCGTTGACCGGGGTGACCGTGAACTGCCGATACACCCGGACTATGCGGGCATAGAATGCCCGGTAAACGACGATGAAGAAATCCTCGTACGAATGAGCGAGATAGACGGCAAGGACGAAGTGGTGATAGTAAAGACACGATGAACTGGAAAAGAAAAGATCTCCTCGGCATCCGCGACCTCTCGAAAGAGGAGATAGTTTTTATTCTCGACACGGCCGAATCCTTCAAGGACATCTCCAAAAGAGAAATCAAGAAAGTCCCCACTCTTCGGGGCAAAACAGTCATCACACTCTTTTATGAACCGAGTACGCGGACGCGGACATCCTTTGAGATTGCCGCAAAACGTCTCAGTGCCGACACCATCAACATATCGTCGAGCACAAGCAGTTCAACGAAGGGGGAAAGCCTCAAGGACACTGCGAGGAACCTTGAGTCCATGCGGCCCGACGCCATTGTCATCCGCCACGGTATGCCAGGGGCGCCTCACATGCTTGCCGGAATACTCGATTCGTCCATCATCAACGGAGGCGACGGCTCCCACGAACACCCGACGCAGGCGCTCCTCGACCTTTTCACCATGCGCGACAAGAAAGGCCGCATCGAGGGGCTCAAAGTGGCCATCGTTGGAGATATTGCGCACAGCAGGGTAGCCCGATCCAACATATTCTCATTAAAGAACTTCGGCAACGAGGTAATCTGTTGCGGGCCTCCGACCATGATACCCCCCCATATTGAGACACTGGGGGTCAAGGTGGAATATGACCTCAAGAAAGCGGTAAAGAAGGCCGACGTGATCATGATGCTTAGAATTCAGAAAGAGCGGGGAGGCACAAGCTACATCCCCTCGACAAAAGAATATGCCACACTCTACGGCCTTACAAAGAACCATATCGATATGGCCGCGGATGACGTAATAGTCATGCATCCCGGTCCGATGAACCGGGGGATTGAAATCGCCGATGACGTCGCCGACGGTCCCTCATCGGTGATCCTCGACCAGGTGGAAAACGGGGTCGCGGTCCGTATGGCGGTGCTCTATCTCCTTGTCGGAGGTGAGGCGTGAAGATCCTGATCAAGGGAGGCCGCCTTATCGATCCCAAAAACGCCATAGACGGCAGGTACGATGTCCTGGTTGACGGCCCCGTCATTGAAGGGATCTCAAAGAACTTCGGCAAAGTCGACAGCAGGACAAAGACTGTGGATGCATCGGGGCTCATTGTAGCGCCCGGTCTCATCGACGTGCATTGTCATCTGAGGGAGCCCGGTTTTGAGTACAAGGAAACGATAAAGACGGGAACCATGGCGGCTGCCCGCGGAGGTTTCACCACCGTTGTCTGCATGGCGAACACAGACCCCGTCAACGACTCGCGGAGCGTCACCGAATTCATAGTCGACAGGGCCCATACGGAAGGGGCATGCAAGGTTCTTCCCTGCGGCGCCATTAC
>DNYO01000238.1 GCA_003506795.1 Deltaproteobacteria bacterium | reverse complement strand
CGTAACGGAGGAGTCGTCATTGACGGCTACTATGAGAATGTCCCCCAGTTCTTTCGCCCCCTTAAGATACCGGACGTGTCCCACATGGACGATGTCGAAGCACCCGTTCCCGAAGACGACCTTTTTCCCGGCCTTCTTTTCTTTTTCGATGATCCCTCTGAGTTCATCGAGATCTCTGACTATTATCCCCATTGCACCTGTCTCCGTCCCTAAATGACTCCGCCGTTTTCTATCGATTTCTTCAACTCCGGTATGGTGACTGTTGCCGTTCCCCGCTTCATGACCACTATCCCTGCCGCGTAATTCGCGATCCGCGAGGCGTCGAGAAAGCTTGCCCCGCTTGCGAGCGAGAGGGCGACAGCGGCGCAGACGGTGTCCCCGGCCCCGGTAACGTCCGTTACGTCGTCCTTGCCGGATATGGGGATGTGATGTACCGCGCCGTTCTTGAGGAAGAGGGTCATACCCCTGTTGCCGCGGGTGACGAGGAGGGCGGACAGGTGCATCGCGGACAGGACCTTCCTGCCGACCTCTTCTATCGGGTCGCTTTCCTTAAGGCCAGCCAGGGCATACGCCTCGGATTCATTCGGGGTGATCATGGTAAATCCCGCGTACTTTTTCAGGCCATATCGTGAGTCGCCGACGACGATCTTATCGCTGGCGAGTATCTTCATATATTCGATTACACCGGGGTGGACGGCGCCGTGCCCGTAGTCCGAGACGACCACCGCGTCGACGTGGGGGCAGATGGCGGCCAGCTTCTCCATGAGAAGGGCCTTTTCCTTTGCGGTATGCCTGCGGCCGTCATCCTTGTCTATGCGGATGACCTGCTGTTTCGACACGTGGGTGTCTCCGGCGAGGATCCGTGTCTTCGTGACGGTATCGCCGTTTACGCGTATGATGCCGCCGGTGTCGATAGTCTTCGTCGCGGAAAAGAAATCCATGAGTTTACCGCCGATGGAATCGCCGCCAACGAAACCGATGGGATAGACCTTTGCCCCCAGGGCGGCGAGGTTGTTTATGGTGTTGCCGGCACTACCGGGATATATACTCGATTTTTCGTATTTGACCACGACAACAGGGGCTTCCCTGGAGAGTCGATAGGGCTTGCCGAAGATGAAGACATCGGCAATGATATCGCCGACGACACAGATTTTCTTTCCTTTGAACCGGTCAAGAAAACCCGGCAGGCCCGTCGGGCCTTTCCCCCTTTTTTCTTGCGGTCTCTCTCGACTGTCGCCTTCAGACGGTTTTTTCAAGGATATCCCCCAGTAGGTGAGTGATTTCTTGCGGCTTTATTCCTGTCATGCATTCATGGTTCCCGTCGCATTTTTTCTTGTTGCAGGGGCGGCAGGCCATGTCCTTTGAAACTACATACGTGGATGTGCCCGGGTAGGAGGTATAGCGTTCATCCATCGGTCCGGCGAGGACAATTGTGGGGACACGAAGGGCCGCGGAGATGTGGCGGGGGCCGGTGTCGTTGCTTACAACGAAGGACGCCCTCGCCAGGCACACCTTCATGTCGCGTAGGTTCATCGATTTGATCCCGGCGTGCTCCTTGGCGCGTATCCCCTCGTAGATCTTTGCGGCAAGGCCGGTCTCGTTCCCGCCGGGAAGCATGTAGACGTTCATGCCGTACCTGTCGATTACCATGTCCGCCAGTTCGGAGAAATAGCCGGCGGGCCAGCACTTCGACGGGCCGTACTGGGCTCCGACGATCATAATGCCGTAGGGTTTTGTCAGATTTACGAACTCCTGGTCAAACTTCTTTTCCTCGTCGGCGGTTACGGCAAGAACCGGCGCCTCGATGGATCGCGGGATTCCGAGGACGTCCATGATCCTGAGGTAGTGTTCCGAGGTGGGTTCAAGACCCCTTTGTTCGTCCACCTTTACGTTCAGCATGAAGCCCCGTTTGTTCCGGGCATAGCCTATGATCTCGGGTACCCTCAGGTTGTAGAAGAACAGGACCGACCTGAAAGAATGGGGAAGGGCGATGGCCCGGCTGAAACCGACCTTCTTGAGCCTGTTTGCCGTTTCAAAGAAGAGGGAGAGCCCCTTGCCGTTGATGGCAACGAAACGGTCGAAAAGATCGAGGCCATTGTAAAGGTGAATGGCGCCTGCTTTCCCTACGGCCCATATTTCGTCTGTTGAGTGTTGTCTCAGCGCATGGAGAAAGGGAACGGCCATCACCATGTCGCCGAGCCAGTTAGGCAGATATACTATCGTCTTTCCAGTCACTTCGTACGCCCATAAAAGGATTGTATCTCACAGTATAATGGAGTCCTCCCGATTTTTCCATGTCTTCGTTGAGTTCCTCCACCGCGCGAAGGATGCTTTCCTTCTTTTGATGCCAGGCTGCCTCATCCATCTCCTCGATTTCTTCGACAAGACGCCTGAACCCTTCGGTGTGTTCAAGGCCGGAACGGGCGTTGACGAAGGCGCACAGAATGGACTTGACCTTGTCGCAATAAAGGTCCACCTCGGGGCCCAGCCTCATGCAGGTCTCGTCGGTAAAGTTGTCGAGTTTCTCCATCCGTTCGAGATCGATCTGGCCCGACGACCGTGCGATGCTGTAAGCCTTTGTCCCCACAAAGGGGAAGAAGAGGGACCAGCGGAAACGGCCGGGTTTGATAGCGGCAAGAAGGTCCACCGTGCCCCTGATGTCTTCGATCGTTTCATAGGGCAGACCGAGCATCACGAAGGCGGAGGTGTGAAGCCCGTACTTGTCCGCGATGGCGAAGGCATCCTCGATATGTTTGTTGGTCATATACCGGCTGAGAACCTTGCGGCGTATCCTGTCGCTGCCGCTTTCGAGCCCGAATTTCACGATGCGGCAACCGGCTCCGCTGAGCATGCCGGCCGTTTCGTCGTCGAAGATTCGCGCGTGGGCGTTGCAGACGAAGGGGATGTCGGTGACGGACGCGTACCGATTGGTGAATTCCCTGAGCCAGGCCTTGTCAAAGGTGAAGATGTCATCATCAAAGATGAACATTTTGATTCTCTCATAGTTCGCGAGAAGATACTCGATCTCGGCGATCATCTGGTCGACCGTATGCCTCCTGATATAGCCCCTGGGAAGGTGACCACTTTCCTTGTAGACCTCTATGATCTTGTGATTGAGGCAATATGTGCACCGGAAGGGGCAGCCCCGTGACGCCGTGAGGCCCACCCATCCGTCCTTTGCGTCTATTATTTTCTGGAAGTCGAATATCTCGTAATCCTTGAAGGGCAGGGTGGTGATATCCGTGAAAGGCCTGAGGGGTTCGATGACGGCCTTGCCGTTTTCCTTGCGGCCGATATTCGCGACACCCTTCGGGTTGCCGGTCGCGACGAGTTCGGCCAGAGCTTCTTCCCCCTCGCCGACGCAGATAAGATCCACCTCGTCCTGCATGAGGGTTTCCACGGGATCCATGGTGACATGGATGCCGCCGAAAAGGATGGGGACATCGGTATAGCCTTTGATGTCCCGGGCGATCTCAAGGGCGTATTTATACTGGTTGGTGAGTACGGAAAAACCGATGACGTCGGGCCCGAAGGCCAGTACGTCTTTCTTTATCCGCTCCCTGTCAAGGGGGTAGCCCAGTTTTTCGTTGATATTTAGGAGTCCCGTCTCGATGCCTTTCGCCTTGAGGAAGCCCGAGATGTACGAGATACCATAATTGAAGCCGACCTGTGTATTCAGGTTGGGATAGATGAAGAGAATGCGCATATTTTCATGCCTCGTCTTTCAGGGGAATCTTTCGGAGTGCCTCGAAGACCTCGTCGGACGATATGGTCATGAGACACTCCCGCGTCCTGCAGTCCTTTTTCTTGCAGGGGCTGCAGGGGATATCCTTCCTTATAATGACGCTGTTTTTTGAATAAGGACGGTTGACGATGAAATCGGTGGGACCGAAGATGGTAAGGACGGGGACGTTCGCGGCGGAAGCGAGATGGGTGGTTCCCGTATCGCCCCCGATGTAGACGCTGCTCCTGGCAAGGAGGGCGTAGAGCTGCGCGATGTCCGTCTGACAGGCAAGCTGTGCGTTGTCGCCGACCAGTGCCACAAGCCTCTGGGCCTCTTCGCGTTCGCCGGGTCCCCAGATTATGACAACGGACCCCATGCGCTCCCGCCTGATCCTCCCGATGAGGTCGGCGTATCGTTCGAGAGGCCATCGCTTGAAGGCGGAATCCTTGCTCGCAAAAGGGTTCACTGCGAAGAAGGGTGGCCGGATATCGTGAGAACGAAGGAAATCGTCTATGTACGTTCTTGCGTTCTCATGCACGAGAAGGGGCGCCTCGGGTATCGGGCTTGCGTCTGCCCACCCCAGATGACGGGCGGCCAGCATGTTGCGCTCCACCTTGTGGATTCTCTTTTGAAATCCGTTTACGCGTTCCTGGTAGAAGATGTGGCTCATGTCCTTGGCAAAGGTCTTGCCGAAACCGATCCTTCTTTTTCCGCGGGCGATCATCATGAGCCCCACACTTTTGGCGATGCCGTGAAGATCGACGATCCAGTCGTATTCACGTTTGCGCAGACTCTTCAGGAAGTCTCTCAGGATGTACGCGGTGGTCGAAAGGTGTCCTTTCCTGAGGTGCCTCGTCAGGGCCGCGCGCGGGAAAAAGATTACCTCATCGATGAAATCCTGGTGTGCAAGGATGCCCGTCACGGAACCCTCGGCGAGCCACGAGATGTGTGCGTCAGGAAAACGCTCCCTCAAGGCCCTTACCGCCGGTACGCTCATAAGGACGTCCCCGAGCGAGCTCAGCCGAATGATGAGGATATTATGTGGCTGGGCCATCACGGAAGATTTCTATGACTTTCTGGGGTATCGTAACGGGTTTTTTGTCCGTGTTGACGCAGATATGTTTTGTCGTTCCTTCGACGACCAGGGTTCCGTCTCTCGTTATAACATAATGAAAGGTGATGCCCCGGGATTTCATCTCCGTCACCCTCGTTTTTACGATCAGGATATCGTCGTATGTGGCCGTATTGTAATATTTTGCCTCGAGACCGACGACGACGAAGTGATAGCCCAGTGCCTCCAGGTCCCGATAGGGGTAGCCCTTCTGGCGCATGTATTCACTGCGCCCCACCTCGAAAAAAGCCGGGTAGTTTCCGTAGTAAACGATCCCCATTCGATCCGTGTCGGCATACCTGACACGTATCGGGATATCGATAAACTCCCCGTCATCTTTACCGTGATCCCGTGTCCTTTCATTCATGATCAGAGAGCCCTCATGAATTCGGGTCTCAGCATGGCGGGATCGCGCTCATCAAGGACATGGCGGATCGCCTTGAGTGTTTTTTCCTTCTCTTCAGGGAGCCAGGCCTTGACCGGCAGGTAGTTCGAGGCATGGTTCGAGGCGAAATAGGTATGTTGTACATTAGTGTTCTCGATCATGACGTACAACTCCTCAAGGAGCATGTACGGATCGGGCACCACGAACGTGCCCTTCTTGATCTCATCGGCGAGGACCGTGCCGGGCACCACGATGACGCTCAGGGCGCCGGCGTAGTCAGGCTGGATCCTGCTTAAGAACTTGCCTGTCTCTTCGGCGTGGATCCTGCTTCGCTCGACACCGCCAAGCCCGAGAAGGACCGTGACGGAAAGGAGCATGCCCGCGTCTTTCACCCGTTGTGCCGCCTCGGCCGTTTTGTCGAGCACCGTGCCCTTGCAGACCCGGTCGAGAACGACCTGATCGCCCGACTCCACACCGAGATAGACGATGCCCACACCAAGCTCTTTCAAAGTCTTCAGCTCTTCGACGGATTTCTTGAGGATGGATTTGGTATTTCCGTAAACGCCTATGCGTTCAAGTTTCGGAAAGGCATCACTGACAAGCTGTACGATAGGCAAAAGCCTCTTCTGAGGAATGATCAACGCATCGCCGTCGGCGAGGAAGACCTTTCTGATGTACCGCGCGTACTGCTTCGCTTCCTTGACGTCCTCGGCGATCTCCTCGAAGGTCCGCACACGAAATTTCTTATCTTTAAAAGACCCGCAGAAAGTACATTTGTTGTGGGAACACCCGATGGTGATCTGGAGGATAAGACTATCCGCCTCGCTTGGCGGTCTGTAAATTGTCCCTTCGTATTTCATGGTTCAACCCTGTACACCTTTTCCCCTTCTCTCACGAAGCCATATTTCTTTCTTACCATCTCTTCGAGGTAGCGGTCGTCCTCCCGGATCCTTCGAAGCTCCCGGGAGAGTGTCGCATTGTCATCTTCCATCTGCATGATAGATAATTTTGCGGTTCTGGTTTTCAGTTTGACCTTCAAAAGGTCGTATATTCCACCGTCCATGAGAATAAGGTGAAAGAAAATGGTTGAGAGAAAGACTATAAATCCGTATCGCTTTACGGGATTATCTGCCATGCTTTCTTTATATTAAAGGCACACACTCAAAATGTCAACCAGTGAAAAGCCCTATTGAGGAAAACTAACCGGGAATATAAAGACCCATTGTCCGGCGAACCTCATCCATCGTAGCAGTCGCCGTCTTCTTACACGCAGCCGCCCCCTGTGCGAGGACGTCAATGACATAATCCATGTTCCCTTGCAATTCCGCCGCCTTGAGACGGATGGGCTCCAATTCCTTCTTCAGGTTTTCGAAAAGCATCTTCTTGCAGTCGATACAGCCGATACCGGCAGTCGTGCACCCTTTATCGATCTCGATAAGCATGCTGTTGTCGGAAAAAGCCCGGTGAATGGTGTAAATGTTGCACACCTCCGGGTTGCCGGGATCTTTTCTGCGCACCCGGCTCACGTCCGTCACCGCCGTCCGGAGTTTTTCCCACACGTCCCCCTCTTCCTCCAGTATGCCGATATAATTGCCAAGGCTCTTCGACATCTTTGACTGACCGTCGACACCCAGTATCCTGGGTGCCAGGGAGAGCAGTTCCTCGGGTTCGGGAAATATGGGCGAGAAGCGTGCGTTGAATTTCCGGGCGACTTCCCGGCAGAGCTCTATGTGCTGCACCTGGTCTTCGCCAACAGGAACGTAGCCCGCTTTATAGAGGAGAATGTCCGCGGCCTGGAGGACGGGATAGTCCATGAGACCCATGTTGATGTTCGCCCGGTGCTGCCTGGCCTTGTCCTTGAACTGCGTCATCCGTTCGACCTCGCCGATGGGGGTGACTGTATTAAAAATCCAGGCGAGCTCGGTATGCTCCGGGACGTGGGACTGAACGAAAATATTGGATTTTTCCGGTGTGAGACCGCAGGCGAGGAGGATGACAGCCGTATCGAGGGTGCGCTTCTTCATCTCCTCGGCGGGATATTCTATGGTTATGGCATGGTAATCGACGACACTGAATATGCAGTCATACTCATCCTGCAGGTAAACCCAGTTTCTGATGGCGCCGACATAGTTGCCAAGATGTATCTCGCCCGTGGGCTGTATGCCGCTGAAGATCCGCTTCATCTATCCTCCATAAAGACCCGACAGCCTCTTTTTCCGTGATTTTTATCGTGTTTAATCTACACCAAATGGTGGAGCAAATCAAATGAGGAATGGTTTCAGATTTCTGGCAAACACAAAAGACTGCAACTTCGCCGGAATGACGTAAAGGGATTTTCAGTTTCCGGGTTTCGGGTTGCAGCGTTATAAAAAATAGGTCCTATAAGTCATATTCGACCTATAGGACCTATTGCCATTCACAGGGGCAGGTCTACAAGGACCTTTCATCCGGGTGGTTGCCCTGATTTTTTGGACAGTTTTATTTCGTCCATTCTCTCCAGGTCAGGCCGGTTTTCTTTTCCCAATCGGATTCGAACCTCTCCGTGAAGAAGGTGTGCAGTTTTTCGAAGAGACGTGTCCAGCCGGACTGGAAATCGTGTGTGAGGACGTCTTCGAGGAAGGGGACGATCTCGCCGAGCTTGTCTTTAGGGAGGTAAGCGCGGGCCTTCATCTCGTAGGATTTCTTCAGGGCCTCGGGGCTGAGCGCATGAGCGGTGAGCATGGCGACTTTAAGGTCTTTCTTGACGGCCTTGTCGAGAAGGTCGAAGCCGCGCACACCCATGATGTCGAGAACTACGATGTCGTAGTCTTTTGACTCAAGAAGCCCGGATGCGGACTCAAAGTTCGTTGCGGTATCAAAGGTGCAATTCGGACAAGCATCCATGATTTCTTCTTCGAGTACCTTGAGGACATCGGGCTCATCATCGACTGCGAGTATTTTCTTTCCGTTCAGAATTGATTCTGTCATTATAGCCTCCTTTTATTTTATAGTTCCGATATCACAGAGGAGGAATGCGTACGGTGAAGCAGGAACCCGCGCCTTCTCCGCTTTTGAGTGATATTTCCCCCCTCATCCTCTCGACGAGGTTTTTCACACATGAAAGGCCGAAGCCCAATCCTTCGGGCCCGCCTTTTTTGTTCTTCAGGTTAAAAAAGCGTTTGAATATGTAATCCTGCTTCTCTTCCGGGATTCCCTGGCCATCGTCTTCCACGGAGATCACAAGGTCGAGGTCCCCCGCTATTTTTAGCTTCATCGTGGACTTTCGATACTTGAGGGCGTTGGAGATGAGGTTCCTCAAAATCTGACGGATCTTTTTCGGATCATGAGTGAAAAAGGATTCGCCGTACCTTCCGCATACTTCGATAAGAATTCCGTTCCGGACGAGGACTTCGCCAAAGGAATCATCGTCTGCCCTGGCGAGTTCCTCGCCGATGGCGGGAGCTACGACCTCCACGGCATCGATGAGTGCCTCCTTCAGGACGTCGGAGATAAGGAACTGGTCTTTTCTGAAGAGTCCCTCCTCGGAGCGATAGACCTCGATGATCTCGAGGAGGAGGGCTTTTGCCTTTTCGGCGTTGCGCTGCGCCCTTTTCAGAGTATCCTTCTGATATTCATTGTACGGCCCGAGCTTGTCCTCCTTGTTCAGCAGGCTGTTGACGCTTGCCAGTACGATCGACAAAGGACCGGTAAGGTCATGGATCAACAGGTCAACCAGGGGGTCTTTTCGGGTCATATATCAACCTTAATTATGGACCTGACTCGTTACGAATACCGGTTCTAAGATATTCTTTCGCAACGGGAAAAGTCAAACAAAAAGTGGTCCCGCCCGATGCAAGACAACCCTCGCGGCTTGATACGTGGGGGCAATCTGAGATCCTGCCCGGGCAGATATCCCTGTCGGTGGGAATATGGACGCACCGGGAACTCTCCATCGAGATCCCGAAACCGAAACGCCGGCCGTAGACCTTCATCTGGAAAAGGTCGAGTCCCTTTCCCCCCGCGCCGAAATCGTAAACGTTCCTGGAACCGTAGAGATCCGTGTCCTGGGTATGGAAAAAGCCCTCGAAGACATGTTCCCTGTTTTGCTCGGTGATCCCGATCCCGCGATCTTTGACGGCGATGATGACATCCCTGTCATCCCCCGCGAGGGATACCTCGACGAGGCCGCCGTCAGGGGTGTTTTCCACGGCATTTTTTAGAAGCCCCATGAGCATGTCCCGGACAACCACGACGTCCATAAAGATCGAGACGTGCTCGTCGCCGGTAAGACGGAATTCGATGTCACGGTGGGGCGCATTGTCGCGGGTGTCCGAAATGGCCTTCTGCACCGTCGGATAGAGGAGGATTGTTCTCTTCGATCTGCTGTCGGGGGGAACGTAATTGGCCACGTATTCCTTGAGGGTTTTCCAGACTTCTTTTGTGTCGACGGGGATGTCCGTCTCCAGGCCTTCGATCTTCTTCCAGAGCCGCTCGAGTTCGTCGACGAGGTTTTCTTCTTCGATCTCGCGATAGGCCAGTATGATCCTTTCGCATTCCTTCTGCACTTCAAAAAGCCTTGCCATGTAATGTTTGAGGACATCGAAGTATCCGAGTACGGACGCCCCCTCGGGTTGTTTGGCGATCTTTCTCTTGAGGATCCTGAGATACCCCTGGATAAGGGCAAGCGGTGTCTTCAGTTCGTGGGAGAGGTGATCGAGGGCCTTGCCCTTTGCCGCATTGAGCCGCTCGAGTTCCTTGCGGGATTGTTCCAGCGTGTCCATGCGGGCCTTCTGGAGCTGGGCGATCTCGATGAACACCGAGACGTGATTCGCGAACATCCTGAGGAGCATCTCGTCTTCGGCGGTGAACCTTCCCTGGCGCTTGTTGATGAGCTGGATCACTCCGAGGGTCGCCCCGGATCTGCTGAAAAAAGGCATGCAGAGCATGCTTTTCGTTGTATACCCTATCGCTTCATCGATGTGGCGGAAGAACCGGGGGTCCTCATGAGCATCTTCGACATTGATGGTCTGCCCCGTATGGAAGGAGTATCCCGAGAGGCCCACATGGGAAGGTGTGCGGAACTTCCTGCCTTCGATCTCGAATACCATATTGGTCCAGAGCTCGTCTGTCAGAGGATCGTAGAGCAGCAGGTTGAACCTGTCGGCATCCATGACCTCTTTGGCCTTCGAGGCTATCTGGATCAGCATTTCGTCGAGGTTGAGGTCAAGGCCGATAAGGCGCCCCAGCTCCAGCATGGAGGAGAGCTTCCGCTCGGAGGTACCAAGCGCCTGCTCGCAGACGATAAGGTCTTTCCCCGGTTGATTCTGGGGCCCCGTTTTGATATTGTCCCGGTTGTGTTCAGACACGCGCATTGATCCTTACGATTTCGACGTACATAATATTTGTCAGAAACGTTGACCTGTCAAGGGTTGTCGTTCATTTCCCGGCGCTTCCCTGCAGGGAAAGATTTATGTCGGACACGAGCTTGCCCGAGAGGTCCTTCATGGCTTCACTTAGCGCCGCGGCCAGTCCCTCGGGCGAACGATCATTCATCACGGCCGAATGGGCGTACTGTTTCTGGAAGACGACCTGCTCCACGGGATTTTTTTGACTCGTATCGATAAGGGTGAACCGAACGCTCAAAAGCGCCTTGCCGGCCGAACCCTCGGCGGATTCACAGAATTCGTCGATATAGCCCTCCAGGATGTAGCGCGAAAGGTCGGAGTCGTAGTAAGAGTATGTTGCCTTGAATATTCCGGCCCGGGTAATGTCGCGCAGTACGAATCCCGTCACCATGTCAGCCGGATTGACCCGCCAGCGGCTGTAATTGTACGTATCGAAGCGGTACTGCCCTTTTTTTACCACCATGGCCGTGGAGTTGAATGCCGGTGCGACGGCACAGCGTTCCACGCGGATCGTCTCCTCTGCCGCCTGAGATACGGACGCGGCCGGTGCTGAGTAATCCAGGGCATACTGGTCCATCACGAACGGCGGTTTGGTCCTGCCGAGGCAGCCCGTGATAAGCGTGAGGCATAGAAAGGACAGGAAAAAAAAGGCCGCTGTTTGTCTTATCTGTTTCTTCATCATTTACCTCTTCTTCGGGGGTGGATCGGAAAACAGGATATCCGATGGGTCCGCTTTGAGCCTTTCGATGAGCTGATCAAGGTTGTCCGTTGCCCTGCGCAGGTTTTCGCCGGTGAGCTGAATCTCCGTCGCGATCGTTTTCGACCTGCGGGAGAGATCGTCTATCAGCCTGTTTGTCTTCGCCGACGTCTCGGCAAGCTTCATCTTCTCCAATTCACTTTTTACCTTGCCGATCGTTTCCTTCGCATCGCGCACGGTATCGCGCGCATCCGTCAGGATCTGGTCGGCCCTTCCGTCACCCACCATTTTCGAAAGCTGGTTGGCGGAATCCGCCAGTGTCTGTGTCATGGCTTCCAGGTTCGAAATGATTTTCGTCATCTTCTGGCCGGCGAAGAAGGTGTTGACGCTTTTTGTCGCCGACACCAGTTCGTCGGAGATTGCCTTGAAGTTCACGTCCTGCAGCTTCTTTACCACGTCATCGACGCCTGATACAATCTCCTGGATTTCCGATGGGTTCGAAGGGATGAGAGGGTAGTCGGGTTCGAAGTTGATCTGGGGCGTTCTGTTGATATCCCCCTTTTTTCTATGGTCGAGCTCGACGTACACTATTCCGGTTATTCCCGCCGCTTTCAACTTGGCGATGGTCTTATTGGCCGCGTCCCCGCTGAAGTTGATCTTCATTACCACCTCGATGAGGCGGTAGTCAGGAGCGACCTGAATCTTCTCAACCATGCCGATCTCCACGCCCCTGTACTTGACGCTGGAATCGACCTGGAGACCCTGGACCGATTCGTCAAAGTAGGTGACAAAGCGTTCGCCCTTCTGGAGATATTGTGAGGCGCCAAGCCAGATCACGGTTCCAACCGCTATCAGGGCGCCCGCGAGCACGAAAAAACCCACCAGGAAATAGGTTTTCTTCTTTATCATGTCGTCATTCCTTCATGTTTTTTCTTCGTCACCCGCCGGTTGAAAAAGTCCGTGACTCTGGCGTCTTGCGAACTTGTCCTGAGTACGCGGGGATCACCCTCGGCGATGATGCCTTTTGCATCCCTGTCGAGCATGATGATACGGTGGGATATGTTGAAAATAGTCTCCAGTTCGTGGGTGACGATGACCATCGTTGTGCCCGTCCCCTCATTGAGCTTTCTGATGAGCAAGTCCAGTTCTGCGGATGTGACAGGGTCGAGGCCGGCCGACGGTTCGTCGAGGAAGAGCATGGCAGGTTCCAGGGCCATCGCCCGGGCAATCCCGGCCCTTTTCTTCATGCCGCCCGAGAGCTCAGCCGGGTAGTGGTTGTCATATCCCGCAAGCTCCACCATTCCCAGTTTCATCCGCACGATGGAAGTAATATCCTTCATCGGCAGCGCCGTGAATTCCGTCAGGGGGAGGGCCACGTTCTCGCCGATAGTCATCGATCCGAAGAGGGCACTGGATTGAAAGAGCATTCCGATGCCCATGTGGAGCCTTCTGAGTTCACTATCATCGAGCAAGGCCGTATCCGTTCCGTTTAACCAGATCTTCCCTTCCGCCGGGGTTTCGATGCCGATGACGTGTTTGAGCAGCGTCGATTTTCCGCATCCGCTGCCGCCCATGATAACGAAAATCTCGCCGGGGTAGACCTCGAAGTCCACACCGTCAAGGACGGTATTGTCTCCGTATCGTACGGTGAGACCCTCAACTTTTATGACCGGATCAGCCGTTGTTCGGTTCCCTTTCTCCACGCCGGGGGCCTTAGGCCCAGTGGATGTAATGAAGTATTATAGCAAAGGTCGAATCTATTACAATAATCAGAAATATGGAGGTAACAACGGCGGATGTTGTTGCATTGCCCACCGCCTCGGCACCGCCGCGCACCTTGAAGCCCCTCTGGCAACCGACGGCGGAGATGGCTGCCGCAAAAACAAAGGATTTTACCAGACCCGACACTATATCAAATATGGATATCGCCTTCATTGTCTGTTGAATGTAGGTAAAAATGGTGAGGTTCAATCCTACTACGCCGACGATGAGGCCTCCCATTATCGCGAATATGCTGGCAAATATCGTTAAAACAGGCACTGTGACGAGAGAGGCAATCACCTTCGGTATCGAAAGGAACCGCATGGGGCTGAACCCCATGGTAGCGAGGGCATCCACCTCTTCGTTGACCCTCATGGTGCCGATCTCGGCCGCAAAGGCCGAGCCCGAGCGCCCGGCCACGATGATGGCTGTCATTATAGGACCCAGTTCGCGAACCATGGCGACGGCGACGAGGGATGCCACGTAAACGTTCGCGCCGAACTGTTTCAGCTGAAGGGAAGACATGAAAGCCATGATAAGGCCGAGAAGGAAACTGATAAGGCCCACGATGGGAAGGCCGTCAACCCCCACCTTCTTCATGTATGTCACCACGTCGCCCCATCGCACCTTGCGAAGGTGCCTCACCGAGTGGCCGATCTCATAGATCAATTCCCCGCCGAAGGATACGATATCGTACATATCCTTGACGGCAATGATGGATGCATTGCCAAGCTGTTCTATGAGGTTCAGGCGACGTTCCCTGGGCGCCAGGCTGGGTTTGGCGAGCGCCTCCCTGTCTATGAGGCTCAGGATGCCCATTTTTTCCCGTGACAGACCGGAAAGCGTAAAGGCGACGGAGCGGGCGCGCGCCTCATCCTCCAGCTTCACGATGAAGAGGGCGCCGCTTGAGTCGATATAGTCGATGCCCGCCATGTCGACATTCAGGCGCGAAGGAGCATAGGAATCGAATATGGTGCTGATAAGCGGGGTAAGTTCACCGAAGCGCTCAAGATCCATCCTGCCTGACAGCGAGAGCGTGACGACTCCGTCATCGGCGGTCTCTATGCTGTGCTTCGTTGTACCGGGCATGGTTATCTATAACATACCGCGGCGAAAATTACGAGCAAAGCGCCCGTCCCTGCCTGCCGCTCGCTGCCCTGCCCGTATACCCGTCTGCATCAGCCCGTCGGACGGGCTGATTTGGCTATGTTGTATTTCTTGATCTTGTATCGGAGCATTCGCTCGGAGAGGCCCAGGGTTGCGGCCGCTTTGGTCTGGACCCAGTCGGCATTGACGAGGGCCTCGATGATCATCGATCTCTCCAGGGATTCCACAGTACCGCGAATGCCTGAGTCGCTTGCACCCATGGCCTGTTCGGCGAGGTTCGGCAGGTCCTCGCTGGAGATATGGTCGCCGCGGGTCAGCACTACCGCCCGCTCCACGATATTTTCGAGTTCCCGCACATTTCCGGGGTAATCGTACCTGACGAGGACATCCCTGGCCTCCCTGGTCAGGCCCTTTATGTTTTTCTTATGCTTGATATTGTACTTTTTGAGAAAGAAGTCGATGAGCAGGGGAACGTCCTCTTTGCGTTCCCGTAAGGGAGGGACGATTATATTGACCACGTTGAGCCGGTAATAGAGGTCTTCCCGGAAGGCGCCTTTCCTGACTTCTTCTTCGAGGTTGCGGTTCGTCGCGGCGATGATCCGCACATCGACCTTGATCGGATGGGTGCCGCCGAGGCGCTCGATCTCTCTTTCCTGGATCACCCTCAGCAGTTTCGATTGAAGCAGGAGGGGAATATCGCCTATCTCATCGAGAAAGATGGTACCCTTATCGGCGAGTTCGAACTTACCCGCCTTCCTCTGATATGCTCCCGTGAACGCCCCTTTTTCGTAGCCGAAAAGCTCACTTTCGAGGAGCGTCTCGGGGATGGCGGCACAATTCACCTTGACGAGGGGAAAACTCTTGCGCTCGCTCAATGCGTGGATCATATTGAGTACGACTTCCTTTCCGACGCCGCTTTCGCCGCTTATTATACAGGTGGAATCCGTTTTGGCGATCCGTACGACCAGGCTCGAAACCTCGTGCATCTTTTCGCTCTGGTAGACGAATTCTTCCGATTTGAAGCGGTCCCTGAGGGTCTCGCGAAGCACCATGTTCTCACGGACGAGGTATGTCTTTTCCTCTATCTTCCGAAGCTTGAAGAGGAGATCGTCGAGATCTATGGGCTTTGTCAGGTACTCCGAGGCTCCGGCCTTCAACGCGCCGACCGCGTTTTCGATGCTCCCGAATGCGGTGATCATGACCACTTCCGTTCCCGGGTTGATCTCCTTTATCTGTTTGAGCAGGGAGAGCCCATCCATGTCAGGCAGTCTGTAATCAAGAAGGACGATCTCGAAAATCTCCTTTTGAAAGAGTGCCAGGGCGCCGGCGCCGTCAGACGCCTCTCCCACGGTATAACCTTCCTTCCTGAGCAGGCCGCCCAGAAGAGATCTCTGGGCCTCTTCGTCTTCCACGATCAATATGCCAACCCTGTCCATAGCAAACTCCTCTCAGACGTTTTTTGACGCGGTCGGTCCGCCTGCATGTTTGCGGGGCAGAACGATCGTGAAGGTAGTCCCCTGGCCGGCAACGCTCGTTACCTTTATGTCGCCGCCATGGTCTTTTACTATCATATATGATATGGGCAGTCCAAGCCCTATACCCTTGTCCTTGGTCGTGTAATAGTATTCGAAAATCCTGGTGATCGCCTCCTGACTTATGCCGGAGCCGGAATCCCTGATCGAGGTTTCCACCGTGGCGTCCTTCTGTCTCACCGTTACGGCGATCTTTCCGCCGTCGTGCATGGACTCGATGGCGTTGATGATTATGTTGTAGAATGCCTGCTTGAGCCTGTCTCTCTGACATTCAATGTGAATGTCGGTGCCGGTGGCGTTCTCGATGAAGATCCCCCTTGACGACGCTTTCTCCCCGACGATTATGATTACCTCTTCGATGATATCGCGCAGGGGCTCCTTACTGAAGGGGGCCTGTGCCCTCGTCGATTGGAGGAACTCCTCGACTATGCCGTTCACCCGTGTAAGTTCTTTCCTGATGATGTCCAGGAAGGTGAGGTATTCCTCTTTCTTCTCCTCAACGGGGACGAATTCCCGTTTGAGGCGCTGAACGGAAAGGCTTATTGCATTGAGGGGGTTTCGAATCTCATGGGCCATTCCGGAGGCCAGCTTGCCCAGTGACACAAGGCGCTCCTTTACCTCCATCTCCCTCTCCATCTCCTTCACTCTCTTTGCATACTTACGCTCCATGATAAAGAAAGCGTAGATGCTGCCGGCGCCGAAGACGAAGAAGACCGCGAGGATCAGGATGAACCCGATGGCAGATCTCTGAATGGTGTCCCGGGCAAGGTTCCTGGAGACGAGGATCTGCATGCGAAAGCCTGGCAGAAGCTTCGATGGCAGTTCCTGTTCAAGGACAAAGGTGCCGGGTCTGGCTTCGCTCGTTCCCACAAACAGGGCGCCTTTGGCGTCATATATTCTGATGGCGTCGATGTTGAACCGCTTCTCCTCCCTGTCGACGATGTCTCTCAGGATGACCTTTCTCCTGAGTGTTTCCAGTTCTCCCGCGTCTATCCTGACGAAAAGGATGCGGTTGCCGATGCGCCTTCCGAAGAGCAGGGCCCTGTCTTTGCGGACGGGCATCCTGATGGCCGTCGACTGGCCGCCTGAAACAAGTTTTCTGACTATATTCGCCGGTATGTCACCCTTTCCCTTTTGGGCGATGGTATCTCCGCTGAGATTGTACTCAACGATATTGGCGAAAGGTAATCCGCCAAGCTCGCCGGGCCGGGGGTCTTTCATGAGATCGGTAATCATGGTGTCAAGCTCGTCTATTATCGATTCATCAAAGGCCAAAAGGTTGAAAAAATACGGCGTTATGATGGCCGGGGACCTGTCAAGGAGGCTTAGATATTCGAGATTGATATCTATTTCTCTCTGGATATGGGCAAAGATGATCTCCGCTTCCCCCGTGAGCTGCCGTTCAATATTGTTCCTGATGATCCTGATCTGGAAGAAACCGGTCAGGGTGACGAGAATGAGAAACAGCGCGAAAAATAATGGGAAGGCAACAGCCCGTTTATCTCCCATGCCGCCCCGGATTGAAGCGCTGCATGTTTTTCCTGCGTTCCTGGTCACAGAAGCTGTTGTACCGCTCCCGTTGTCTGTCGTTGAGAGACCGCGAAACCTCGGAACGATACTGCTGGTAGGAATTGTGCCTGGCGGTATCGAGTTCCTGCAATTCGCCCCGCAGCCTGCCTATCCTGGCGGAGTTGGGGCCGGGGTTTCGGTTCAGTTCCTTGAGCTCCATCCTCTTTCGGGCCGTCTCCCGCCTCAGGGACTGCCATTCGTTGGTGTACCGGTTCCTTATATCCTCGACCTGCGTTCTCTGCGGCTCGGATAGTTGAAGCCCCCTCTCGAACTCGGAATAAGAATTTTGAGCCCAGAGAGAGGACGTTATAAACACGCACAGGAGGAGGAAGGATACAAGGAAGGTCATGGATTCACGGGCACCCAAACCTTATGCGCCGGGACCCATTTCCCGCCTATCCACTGTCCCGGTACTTCAACCCACTGTCCCGGGGGTTGGTCTTCGGGCCTGACCTGGCTTGATGAAGGATAAGCCGCCCCTGGCTGCGCTGTCGTAGCGGCGCGCTGGTTCGTCACATGCTGATCCACGGCATTGCCGCCTATGCCGCCGACGAGCGTTCCTACCGCCGCTCCGATAAGGGTCGAGGCGGTATCGTGGCCGATCACCTGACCTGCTATGGCACCAAGACCGGCGCCGATGGCGGCGCCCTTCTGGGTATTATAGCCTTCCGATGCGCAGGAAATGACAAAGAACCCTGCCGCTATCACCAGTAATGTTGCTGCCAGAAGTTTTTTCATTGCTCCCTCCCTTTTATTTCAGGTGACGAACCCGGAAAGGTCCGTCACCTGGATTGCGGTCACTTAGAATCTGCCGCAGGCACCCGGTCCGTGGCTGCCGCCGAAACCGCGGCCCCCGCTAAACCCACGGCCGCCGCCGAAACCACGGCCATAACCTGTGTCAGCAAGTTTCTTCAGCTGGTCAGGGGTGTATATCTTTCTCTGATCAAGCTTGAACCGGATCATCTTGTCATGCATTTTCTGCCTCAGAGTGTCGACTTCTTTTTCCTTGGCCAGAATTGCCGTATCGGCTGCCTTGGGATCGGCGTAAAGCGTTCTCAACTCATTGCGTTTCTGAAACATCTCATAACGCAGGGATGATGTCTCACTGTTGAACTTTTCCCTCAGCTGCCACATCTTGTCTGTCTGCTCCTTCGAGAGGTCCACGCCGGCACCCCCGCCCCTGGGTCCTCCGCCGAAACCACCCGGCCCGACGGCGAATACAGTCGATGTCAGTGCTATAAAGAGAACCGCTACTATTACTCCTAAAACCTTTTTCATTGTAACCTCCTGGTATGGCTTTTTGCAAATCATGGCTTTCTAATTGGCAATTACCGTGCCATTCGGCGATGGTGCGTGCAACACACCGAAAGAATTGAAGTAACTGCAAATGCCCTTCTGTCTGCTTCAGCTTTTCGCGGAAATAAATGTCGAGGGCGGCCAGACCCTTCGACAAAAGCGTCGAGAGGGGCTCCAGTGGCCGTTGCGGAGGCTTGAGGTGCCCGAACGTCAAGACATGGGGCCGTCCCGGACCATACGGTGTTGATGTTGTTCTTAAACGTTCTACTGTTCAGGCCCATCCGGCGGCTTTTTGTATAGCTCTGCAGGGGCAAGTGTGGTATAGTTTTCAGTTTTAATAACAAAATCGAAGGGGTACGAAATCCCTTCGAGGGTCGGATAGGGCCGATCCGATTGACGATCTGGTGGGAATGAAAAGCTTATTGTCCATAGCGGGTTTTGATGCCTCCTCGGGAGCGGGGATCGTGAGGGATGCCGATACCTTCTTCTCCTGTGGTTTCCATGCGATTACGGTTCCGACGTGCACCGTTGTTCAGGGACCGGGTGGAGTGAAGCGCGTTGAACCCTCACGGGAAGAACTTTTTCGGGATACTCTTGACGCCGCCACGGCCGGGGTTACGATAAAGGGCGTTAAGATCGGCGTTCTCTGCAACGAATCCCATGTACAGGCAACGGCCCGCTTTCTGGCGAGACGAAAAGGGATACCTGTCGTTCTCGATCCCGTCTTTGCCGCCAAGAATGGTATTTCACTCATTTCGGACGGAGGCAGAGCTGCCTGTATCGAGTCACTCTTCACAAAGGTGACGGTGGTAACACCCAATGCCGATGAAGCATCTTTCATTGCGGGCGGGAAGGTCCGGACGGTAAAGGCGGCGAAGCAGGCCGCTGAGAAGATCCATTCACTCGGGCCCCGGGCCGTTGTTGTAAAGGGGGGCCATATAGAGGGCGACCCGGTTGATGTATTGTTCGACGGCCGGGAATTTGTCCTTTGCAAAAAGAAGAGGGTCCCCCGATCGATCCATGGCACAGGTTGTTCCTTTTCCTCGACTCTTACCTGCTTTCTTGCATCGGGATATTCCCTGCCTGACGCTTTCATGGCCACGCAGGATTCTCTTGAAAGGCTTTTCGAGTCAAGCTACAGGATCGACAGGAAGGGGTATTTCTACGTCTCTTCGGCAGTGGACAGGGTTTTTCGATGCGGCAAGGAAACAGAAAAAATACAACGGGCTCAGGGGGAATAGCTGGAGGACCTGAGCCCGTTGATAAGATGGAGATGATACGACCATGAAAAATCAGCTTATTGCAGCACGGGAAGGAAAGATAACAAAGGTGATGGAGCGCGTCGCGCGGGATGAGGGCATCGATAAGGAAGAGCTTCGCCGGCTTGTGGCGGAAGGAAAGGCAGCCATCCTCGCGAACAACAGGCACAAGAACTTTACCCCGAAGGGGGTAGGCAAGGGCCTGAGTGTCAAGGTCAACGCCAATATAGGCACGTCTCCGGAGCGGGTGAACATCGATGAAGAGCTGGAGAAACTGGCTGTTGCCCGGGACGCCGGCGCCGATGCCGTAATGGACCTCAGTACCGGCGGAAATCTGGACGAGATCCGCAAGATCGTCATCGATGCCGCACAGATTCCTGTGGGGACCGTCCCCATATACCAGGCGGCTGTTGAGACGGTAAAGAAGAGAAAGGCGATAACGAAGATGGAGGCCGATGATATCTTCGAGGTCATCGAAAAACATGGCGCCGACGGCGTTGATTTCGTGACCGTTCACTGCGGTGTCACGAAAAGCACCCTGGAGCGCCTCAAGAAACAGGGAAGAGTAACGGACATCGTAAGCCGTGGCGGTGCGTTCCTCGCGCAATGGATAATCGTTAACGGTAAGGAGAACCCTCTCTATGAAAATTTCGACCGCCTGGTGAGCATTGCGAAAAAGTACGACATGACCCTCAGCCTCGGAGACGCCTTAAGGCCGGGCTGTATCGCGGATGCAACCGACCGTGGTCAGATCGAGGAACTCATCACCCTTGGTGAACTCTGTTCGCAAGCCCTCGACGAGGGTGTTCAGGTCATGATCGAAGGCCCCGGGCACGTGCCAATCAATCAGATCGAGACAAACATGGTCCTGCAGAAGAGGCTCTGCAATGATGCGCCCTTCTATGTTCTCGGTCCGATCGTCACCGATATCGCCCCCGGCTACGACCACATCACGTCGGCCATCGGGGGGGCCCTCGCGGGATATTACGGGGCGGATTTCCTGTGCTACGTGACCCCGACGGAGCACCTCGGACTGCCCATGCCGCAGGATGTCCGCGACGGTGTCATGGTCACCAGGATAGCGGCTCATGCCGCTGACCTGGCACGGGGCAACCAAAAGGCTTTCGCCCTCGACAAGGCCATGTCGACCTTTCGTAAGGCCCTTGACTGGAAAGGCCAGATCGAATGCGCCATCGACCCGGAAAAGATAAGAAGCTTCCGCAAGGAGCGCAATCTGAAGAGCGATGTCTGCAGCATGTGCGGTGAATTCTGCTCCATGAAGCTTATGAAGGATTATCTGAAGAAAAAGTAGATGACCCTATACACGCGGCAGGATGAAGGGCTGTTGACGGTGGCGGAGCTGACGGCCGAACTCAAGCGGTTTGTCAGCGGCCGTTTCCGCGACGTCCGTGTCGAAGGGGAAATCTCCAACGCCAGGCTTTATCCATCGGGACATTTCTATTTTACCCTCAAGGACGACCTCGCCATGATCCGCGGGGTCGTTTTCAATTATGCGGCGCACATACCCGGCGGGAGAATCGTGAAGGACGGCGAAAGGGTCCTTTGCAGGGGCAGGATAGACATCTACGAAAAACGGGGCGAATACCAGCTCATCGCCAGCGACATCCTGGCGAGGGGTGACCAGGGTCTCGTCTATCTGCGGTTTCTGGAACTCAAGGAGAAGCTTTTGAAGGAAGGGCTTTTTGATGAAGCCTTGAAAAAGCCCCTTCCTCCTTTTCCCCGGTGCATAGGAATAGTCACCTCCCCGGCGGGCGCCGCGATACGGGACATGCTGAGGGTTATCCAGGAACGATACGGCAACATCCCCATCCAGGTCTTTCCCGCCACCGTTCAGGGTGCCGACGCGGCCCGCGAAATCGCGGAAGGGATCGAATACTTCAACCGGGCCGGAGAGGTTGATGTCATCATTATCGGCAGAGGAGGAGGATCATACGAGGATCTTGCCTGCTTCAATGAAGAAAATCTGGCAAGAGCCATTTTTGCCTCACGGATACCTCTGGTCTCAGCCGTCGGGCACGAGGTCGACTTTACCATAGCGGACTTCGTGGCCGATGTCCGCGCGCCTACACCCACAGCCGCCGCCTCCCTTGTCGTTCCCGGCAGGGACGAACTCACCCGGTACATTGCAGGCATGAGAGATGCCCTTTGCCAGGCCATGGAGAAAAAACTGGAAAAGGCCAGGTACATGTTTGTCAGTGAAGTGATGGAATTCAAGGACAGGAAGGATTTTTTCACCTCCCACCGAATCTATCTCGATGACCTTACCGGCAGCCTTGCACACAATCTCCAGCTTTACATGAAAAATGCCCGCGTCAGAACCGAGGCTCTTGTCCAGAGAATAAACGACCTGAATCCGACAGCCATTCTGGCGAGAGGTTACAGCATCACGGCAAAATCTTCTACCGGCGCCGTGGTTACCGACGCCGCGGCAGTCTCTCCGGGCGAAGCCCTGTCGATAACGCTCCACAAGGGCGGTCTTGACGTTTCGGTAACGAATAAGACCTGAAAGATCATCTCGCGCCTGTTCCCTAAAATGCCATAGGTCTTATACGACTTATAGGACCTATAATTTGCTTTTCATTCTTTTTTCTGCGAAGAGCGATTCGTCCGTGTCCTTTAGCCTGCCGGCCATTTCCTTGAGGATAGACAGGACTATGGGGGCGTTCTCGCGGAGTATGATGTCAAAAGTTGCCTGTGATATGACGATCAGTTCGGTGTTCTCCGAGGCGGCCCGGGCGCCCGCCGATCTCGGGGTACCAAGGAGCATGGACATTTCTCCGAAATAATGACCGGGGGCCATTGTCCTGATGTGCTTTCCATCGCAGCCAATGTCGACGGAACCGGCAACGATATAGAACATGGTACCACCGTTATCGCCCTCGTTGAAGATGATGTCCCCCTGGCTGTAACGGGTGATGAACCTGGTGAGGAGACCCGCCGGAAACGACCGGCCGGGGTGCCCGGCGAAGAGGGTTTTGAGGAGGAGTGCATCACGTTTTTCCGCGTTGATGGCGACCTCGGCTCCGAAAAGGATGACGAGGAAGCAATAATAGGCCCAGACGATCATTACGAAGAGAACCTTCAGAGAGCCGAAAGCCTCCCCGTATGCAGGGTTTGTCCTGATAACGAAGGTGAAGGCCTCCCTCATGCTGATGATGAGCACGGCCGAGATGACCGAAGCGCCGATGAGCTTCACGGCGGTCAGTCGGACGGGGAGGAAGACGGTATAAAAGAAGACCATGCACATGGTGGCGATGCAGACTGATAGGAGGATATCGGCCGCGCCTCTGCCGCCGCCCGGAATACCGGCAAGGGTCGCGAACAACACCTCGGCCCCCACGAGAACAACGAAAAGAAGAATCATTGCCGCCGCGGTGCGAACGTTGGCGAATTGCGATAAAACGAAAGAGGCCGGAGAATCTTTTCTGAAGATTTTGAGGAAGGTTGTTCTTAGCGAGTCCACCAAAGACATGGCCGCAATAAAGACGACGATGGCCGCCGCAAGGCCAAGGGTGAGGTGATGCCGTGTCGCGACGTAAAAGTCAATGCTCATCCAATCCCGGATACTGGGGAAAAGATGATCGATGAGCCCTTCGATGCCTGCAACAAGAGCGGCGGACGCGCTGCCCATCTCCGGGGCGATGCTGACCGCAAAGAAGAGAAGGGGAACGAGAGCGAAGAAACTGTACGTTGCGAGCGCGGCTGACATCTCGAAATCATTGTTGACAAGAAATGACTTCAAGGACTCGCGGATAATGATCCCGACGACACGCAGGGACCGGCCGATCCGTTCGGCCACAGGCACTCTCCCGGAAGATCTCATGAATGGTCAATTATATCAGAAGACGGAATTTCACGATAGGAAATCTATTCCCCCCTATTACCTATCACCCATCACCTATTACATACCCCGCTCCCTCTAAAGCCAGTTCCCCGTATTGCCTCCGGTGATTGAGGAAATGGATGGAGTCGAGGTCGATATAGTCGAAGGCCCCTGTTCCCATCGCCAGATTGATGCCTGCGGAAAGACCCGTCATGGACTCCGTCATGCAGCCGGCCATAACCTTGAGACCGTGTTTTTTCGCCAGACCGAGAATGGCCATGGACTCCCCGAGTCCGCTTTTTGCCGTTTTGATGTTTACGCCGTGGCCGAGTCTCTCGCCTGCGGCGAGTTCCATATCGCGTGCTGTAAATACCGTCTCATCGAGAATGATGGGAATGGGCGAGCGTTTCGTGACCTCTCGAAGGCCCCGGTGGTCGTCTTTCTTCAGGGGCTGTTCGAAAAGCTCCACGGGATACCTCTTCTTTATGACGTAATCCGCGAAGGTGAGACAGGTGCTTTCCGAAAAGCCCTGGTTGCCATCGAGTCGCAACCTGTACTCTATCTGTGCACCGTCGAGGATCGATGTGACGGAGGCGATCATTCTCTTGTCGTCTGCCTCAATACCGCTCACCTTGACCTTGTATAGTGTGAAGCCCTTTCGTGCTGCCCGGCCGACCCATGGG
>DNYO01000130.1:3967-11285 GCA_003506795.1 Deltaproteobacteria bacterium | reverse complement strand
ATGCTCCTTGACGAGCCCTTTTCCGGCATAGACCCGATTTCCGTATCGGATCTGAAGAAGATAATCTACGGCCTCAAGCAACGGGGCATCGGCATATTGCTCTCCGACCACAATGTTCGCGAGTCGCTTCCCATATGCGACCGGGCTTACGTAGTCAATGCGGGGAAGGTCCTCCTGGAAGGCACGCCGGAAAGCGTGGCCCAGGACAAGATCGTGAGAGAAGTATATCTCGGCGAGGAATTTAACATCGATGTTGGAGCTTAAACAAACACAGAGACTCTCGCCCGTGCTGACCCAGCAGCTGCAGCAGGCCATCAAGCTCCTGCAGCTTTCCAAGCTGGAGCTCGTGGAGGCGATCGAACTGGAGATGAAGGAAAATCCCATCCTGGAGATCGGCGACGAGCAGCCGCAGGAAGAGGCGCCCGAGGAAACACAGGAAGAAAAACGGGAGATGGAAGAACTCCTGGAGCGTTATTCGCCGTCCGAAGAATATTTCCCGGGCGAGGAAAAGGAAGCGCCCGACTATGAGAACATGGTCAGAAAGACCTATAATCTCAGGGACCACCTGAGGTGGCAGATCGGACTTTCGGATTTCGATGCCCATGAGCGGGTTGTCGCGGAATGGATCATCGGGAACGTCGACGACAACGGGTACCTTATCTACAGTCTTGAAGAGATCGCCAGGGACTCCGGATTTCCCGTGGAAGTTTTGGAGCCCGTGCTGAAAAAGGTACAGAAGCTGGACCCTGCGGGTGTTGGGGCCCGCGATCTCAAGGAATGCATCCTCATTCAATATGAAATGTCAGGTCAGAAAGACCCTGTCTTCGAAAGCGTTGTCGCGAATCATTTCGACCAATTCCAGCACAATAACCTTAAAGGCATAGCGAAGTCCACGGGGTTTCCCATAGAGAAGATCAAGGAGGTCTTTGAAAAGATCAAATCCTTCGATCCGAAACCGGGGAGGAACTTCAGTGACGAGTTCGTGTCCTACGTAGTCCCCGACGTATACGTGGCAAAGGGCGAGGAAGGGTTTGACATTGCCCTGAACAACGACGACATTCCGGAACTCCGGATGAGCCGGTACTACCTGGGGCTTGCGACGGACAGGAAGGTAAACGGCGAAACCAAGAGATACATAAAGAACAAGATGAAACAGGCGGAATGGTTCATCAAGAGCATCCAGCAGCGGCAGAGGACGCTCTTCCTCGTCGCGCAGAGTATCGTGAACTTCCAGCGGGAGTTCTTCGACAAAGGCCTCCGATCGCTCAAACCCCTTATCCTGAAGGACGTTGCCCAGGATGTCGGGGTGCACGAATCCACCGTAAGCCGCATAACCACGAGCAAATACATGAGTACGCCCCACGGTGTGTACGAGATGAAGTTCTTCTTCCCCACAAGCATCAACAAGGGGGAGGGGGACCCGCTCTCCACCAATGTCGTCATGGACCTCATAGCGGAACTCGTGAAGAAGGAAGAGAAGAAGAAACCTTTTACCGACGACGAGATAGCCCACATCCTGAAATCGCGTTATGATATCAACATCGCACGGCGCACTGTGGCGAAATACCGGGAAATACTCAACATACGGTCTTCCCGGGAAAGGACGGTGACGGACTAAAGACAAAGATCTGATTCGGGATGCGTTCTTTGACGAATTACGTAATATTTTCGGGTAATTGGATTGACACGATCCGGCATATCTGTTATTAATATGCGCGAAGGTTGGTGCATGCCAACCTCATTTTTATAAGCGGAGGCACTATGGATATCACAACCAGCTTCAGGCACGTCGATACCAGCGAAAATGTAAGGCTGTATGTCGAAGAGAAGCTTTCCCGTCTTCAGAAGTACGTGGAGACGCCTCTCGATATACACGTGGTAATTTCCCTTGAGCGGAAATATCGCCAGCGTATCGATGTCATGTTTACCATCAACGGGGTTGTCATTAATGCCCACGAGGTTATGGATGATATCTATGCGGCGATCGACAAGATACTGGACAAGCTCGAACGCAGGCTCACGAAGTACCGCGACAAGATGAAAGAGTACCGCGAGAGCAAGTCGAAACGCCCCGTCGCCGAGGCCGAAGGCCGGGACTCGGGTATTGTCGTGTCGCGGACCGTGGATGCCAAGCCCATGGACCCCGAAGAGGCCGTCATGCAGCTCAAGGCCTCGGGAGACATGTTCATGGTCTTTCGTGACAGCGAAAACGACAACGTGTGCATCGTTTACAAGAGGAAGGACGGAAAATTCAGCCTCATCGAGACGGCGGGCAAGGGACCTTAATTTGAGACTTGTCGACATACTGAAGGAGTCCTCGGTCATTTCCGATATCAAAGGGAAGACGAAGAAGGAGATACTCACCGAACTCGCGGGCCAGCTTAACGCCTCGGGGCTCATAAAGGACATCGAGCCCGTGGTGAAGATCATCATGGAGCGCGAGGCCCTGGGCTCGACGGGCATAGGCGACGGAGTGGCAATCCCCCACGGAAAGATGGCCGGCTCCGGCAGCGTCCTGTGCGTCTTCGGGCGGTCGAAAAAGGGCGTCGACTTCGATGCCGTGGACGGGCAGCCGGTGCACATCTTTTTCCTTGTTCTGGCCCCCGAGGATTCCGCCAGTCTGCATTTGAAGGTCCTGTCGAGGATCTCAAAGATCCTTCGCGATCCGTCGTTCAGAAAGAAGCTCTTAAAACTTCCCGATGCCCATTCTCTGTATGACAGCATCGTGGAGGAGGATGAAAAGCTGTAACGGCCCCGGCCGGGATAATTGATTTTTCGGAAAAAGGCGCATGAAGGGCATAGAGGTTCAGCAGCTTGTAGATGACGAGCTTTACGGATTGGAACTGGAAGTCCTTGCAGGATACAAGGGGCTTTCCCGGAAGATCTATAACCCGAGAATCCAGAAACTTGGCCTCGTTATAACGGGCCACATGGTTTATCTCCATCCTCACAGGGTCCAGATACTGGGCAATATCGAGATCTCCTATCTCAGGTCGCTGACCGAGGCCGAGAGTAAACGCATCATCAGGGAGCTGTGCAGGAACAACGTAGTCTGCTTCATCGTCTCGAGAAACCTGAAAATCCCCGAGTTTTTTATCATTTCCGCGGAGGAAAAGGGGATTCCTCTTTTGAGAACCAAGCTTGTCACCTCCATTTTTATCGAGAGAATATCGAAGCTCCTCGAGGAAAAGCTCGCACCCTCTACGACCGTCCATGGTGTTTTGATGGACATTCTCGGCGTGGGCGCCCTCATCATGGGCCGGCCCGGCATCGGCAAGAGCGAAAACGCCCTGGAACTCATCATGAGAGGTCATCGTCTTGTCGTGGATGACGCAGTTCACGTAAAGAAGATCGGTGCCATCGACCTTTACGGCGAGGCGCCGGAGATGATCAAAAGCCTTCTCGAAATACGGGGCGTGGGGATCGTGGATATCCGCCATCTCTTCGGGGTTTCGGCGGTCATCGACAGGAAGAAAATAGACCTTGTTATCGAACTTTTCGACTGGGACACCTCTCTTGAGTGTGAACGTGTGGGCTTAAGGGAAGACAAATACAAGGTTCTCAGCGTCGACCTGCCCTTTGTAAAGATCCCCATCAGTTCCGGCAAGAATGTCTCGGCAATCATCGAGCTGGCGTGCCGAAACTTTATCCTGCGCAGGCAGGGCATCAATACGGCCGTCGAGCTCGAAAAGAGGATGCAGAGATCTATGAGGGACGCAGAGGAATGAAAGACGTCTTAATCGTCAGCGGCATTTCCGGTTCAGGCAAAACGACCTTCCTGAGGGCTCTTGAGGACACAGGCTTCTTCTGCGTCGACAATTTCCCCATCCAGCTCCTTCTCAAATTCCTTGAACTCAATCGCGATGAGGGAGACAAGATCGCGCGGTGCGCCTTTGTCATCGATGTGCGCCTCAGGGACTTTTTCGAGAGCGGGCGCGACATCATAACGAAGGCCAAGAAGGAATTCGGCGCGAAGGTCCTTTTTCTCGAGAGCTCCGAAGAGAGCATCATAAAAAGATACCGCGAAACAAGGCGGTCGCACCCCCTGTTTGATTCATCAAATGTGAAGGATGCCCTTGCGGAGGAACGCAAACTGATGACGTGGCTGCGCAACATGGCGGACCAGGTCATCGACACGACCCATATGAATACTCACGAACTGCGCCGGCTCGTGCTTCAGAAGTACGGGGCGCAGGAGCAGCGGATGAAGATCAACGTCATGTCCTTCGGATATGCCTTCGGGCTCCCCCTGGAGGCAGACATAGTCCTCGACGTCAGGTTTATTCCGAACCCCTTCTTTGTGGAAGAGCTTCGCGACCGAACCGGCCTCGACAACGAGGTGATGGAATTCATTAAGTCGCAGGAAGTATTCAAGAAATATTTCCTTTTTCTTTCAGATTTTTTGGTGTACCTTATACCTTTATTTGAGAAAGAAGGCAAAAGCTACTTGACGATCTGCTTTGGCTGTACGGGCGGGAAACACCGGTCGGTTTTCATCGCCGGTGAGCTGGCGGAGCACCTGAGCGCGATGGGGTACAGCGTTTCCACCGTCCACAGAGATATTGAGAGGAAGTAAGGAGGCGACATGACCGGTCTCATTGTAGTGGCACACTTTAATCTTGCACGGGAGATGGTGGCCGCTACGGAATTGATCGTAGGAAAACAGGAGCAGTTTGTCGCCGTCGATATTTTTCCCGACGATCAGGTCGAGAAGACGAAAGAGAAGATAGTTTCGGCCCTGAAGAAGAGCGACACCGGCGACGGGGTCATTATCCTGACGGACATGTTCGGCGGCACACCTTCGAACATCAGCCTGTCCTTTCTTGAAGAGGATCGGGTGGAAGTGGTGGCCGGAGTCAACCTTCCCATGCTCATCAAGCTGGTGACATACCGGGAGGGACGGACGCTCGACGAACTGGCCAGCTTCATCACACAGTATGGACAGAAGAACATATATCTTGCCACGGACGTGCTGAAGGCCAGGAAAAAGGACTAACCGATGCAGGAAGGGATATTTACGATCAGGAATAGGCTCGGCCTCCATGCGCGGGCTGCGGCGATGTTCGTCAAGGCTGCCGCGAAATTCAACTCCAACGTTCTCGTAGAAAAGGACGGGATGCAGGTAAACGGCAAGAGCATCATGGGCCTTCTTATGCTGGCCTGCCCCCTCGGGAGCAAGATCATCCTTAAGATCGAAGGCGAGGATGAGGAAAAAGCCTTCCGGGAACTGGGCGGCCTCGTGGACGACGGATTTAACGAAGAATGAAGCAGGAAGAGATATTCGTCAATAAGATCCTCAAAGGGATCGGTGTCTCCTCGGGAATAACCATGGGGAGGGTGCGCCTCATCGACCGGGGCAAGGTGGCGATAACAAAGCGTTCCATATCCCCGCGCCAGGTCGAGCGCGAGGTAAGCCGCATAAAGAACGCCATACAGGAAGCGACCGACCAGCTCAATCAGATCAAGAACTCCATACCCGACGATGATGTCAGGAAGCACGCCTTCATCATCGATGCCCACATATTGATCCTTCAGGACGAATTCTTCGTCAATTCCGTGATCGATGTGATCCGCAGCGAGCTGATAAACGCGGAATGGGCCCTCGAGGTGGTGGTTTTTCGATTCCTCACCAGCTTCGACAAGGTTGAAGACCCCTATCTGCGGGAGAGAGGTCAGGACATAAGATACATATACGAGAGACTGGCCAGGATCCTCGTTGTGGGAAAGAAATCACCCATCAGCCCAAAGGCGGTGAAGGGCAAAGCGATCATCATCGCCCATGACCTCTCGCCGGCCGACACTATCCAGCTCAATCTCAACAGGATATCCGGATTTGCCACCGACGTGGGCGGCAGAACCTCCCACACCTCGATCGTCGCGCGGGCCCTCGAGATACCGGCCGTGGTAGGCGTGGGGAACGTCACGAGCCTCGTAAAGAACAATGATCTGGTCATCATAGACGGAGATGAGGGCGTTGTCATCATCAACCCCGTCAAAGAAGTCCAGAAAGAATATGTGGCAAAACAGATTCACCTCAGAAACCTGAAGAAGGAATACCTCCGGGTGGCGAGGCTCAAGGCCGAGACAAAAGACGGTTTCCGGATGAGGGTCGGCGCCAATATAGAGCTCCTCGCGGAGATGGACATCGTTGAAAAATACGGGGCCATCGGCATAGGACTTTACAGGACGGAATACATCTATCTTTCACGAAAGCACGATCTCCCGACAGAGATGGATCATTACCATATATACCGCAGGCTTGCGGAAAACAAGACCCTTCAGTACATCACCATCAGGACCCTCGATATCGGCGGCGATAAATTCGTTTCAGAGATCGAGATGCCCAAGGAGATAAACCCGGCCATGGGGCTTCGGGCGATCAGGCTCTGCATCAAGGAGATCCCCCTTTTCAAGGCACAGCTCAAGGGAATATTGCGGGCGAGCAGCTACGGACCGCTTCGCATACTCATTCCCATGGTTTCCGGGATCGAAGAGGTGCGCAAGACGAAGGCGATCATCGCCGAGTGCATGGAAGAGCTTTCCCGAAAAAGGGTCAGTTACAATAAGGACATAAAGACGGGTATTATGATAGAGGTGCCGTCGGCCTGCATGATCAGCGATATGCTTGCCGCCGAGGTCGATTTTTTCAGCATAGGGACGAACGATCTCATTCAGTACGCCCTTGCCATCGACAGGGTCAACGAGTACGTCTCATACCTGTACGAACCGCTTCACCCGGCAGTCCTCAAGATGATCAAGAAAGCCGTCGACGACGCCCATGCCCACAAGATCACCATTGCCCTGTGCGGAGAGATGGCGGGTGAGCCGCGGTATGTGCCGGTATTGCTGGGTCTCGGCCTTGACGAGATAAGCATGAACCCCTACTCCATACCCCGGGCGAAGAAGGCCATACGGGGACTCGACCACGGGTATTGCAGGGAGCTCCTCGATGAGATCATGAAGAAGGATTCACCCGCGGAAGCGGAAGTTTTGTTGAAAAACGAGATGGCGAGATTATTCCCCGGAGATTTCCCTAAAGTCCGGGGTTAGAACCAGTAAATTTCATAAGTGAATCGTAAGGAGGAATATACAATGGGTATGAGCAGATTCTTATTCACGTCTGAATCGGTTGCCGAAGGGCACCCGGACAAGGTTTCCGATCAGATATCCGATGCGGTGCTGGATGCGATCATCAAAGACGACCCCAGGGCGCGGGTCGCCTGCGAGACATATGTGACAACAGGTCTTGCGCTGGTCGGCGGCGAGATCACAACGTCGAGCTATGTCAACGTCCCTGAGATCGTCCGCGAGACGGTAA
>DNYO01000130.1:0-3856 GCA_003506795.1 Deltaproteobacteria bacterium | reverse complement strand
TTTCTGAGGCCCGACGGCAAGAGCCAGGTAACCATAGAATACATCGACAGAACGCCCGTCAGGGTGGACGCGGTTGTCATCGCCGCCCAGCACAATCCCGACGTGACGATCGAGAAGATACGGGAAGGCATCACGGAAGAAGTCATCAAGAAGGTAGTGCCCCTCGAACTCATGGACGACAAGACAAAGATATTCATCAACTCAACGGGCAGGTTCGTCGTGGGCGGTCCCAAGGGCGACTGCGGCGTGACGGGAAGGAAGATCATCGTCGACACATACGGCGGAGTGGGCAGCCACGGCGGCGGCGCCTTTTCGGGAAAGGACCCTTCAAAGGTCGACCGGAGCGCATCCTATATGGCCCGTTATATTGCGAAGAACCTCGTTGCCGCCGGCCTTGCCGACAGGCTGGAGTTGCAGCTGGCCTATACGATCGGCGTTGCACAGCCCGTGTCCGTCATGATAGACACGCAGGGGACCTCCAAGATCAGCCCTGACAGGATCGCCCAGATAGTCAACGAGCTCTTCGACATGAGACCGAGAAAGATCATTGAGAAACTGGACCTTCTGAGGCCCATCTACAGAATGACGGCCTGCGGCGGGCATTTCGGCAGAAGCGAACCGGAATTCACCTGGGAAAAGCTCGACATGGTAGAAGAGATCAGAAAAGCCGCAGGGATATAGATCGGCTTTTCGTCATCGCCCCCGGCACCATCATCTCTGATCTGAAGCTGGAAAGAACCGAATAGAGATAACGACGCCCGGGCATATTTGGGTAATTAAGGGAGGAAGTAATGGATTATGATGTGAAGGACATAAAACTGGCCGATGCCGGGCTGGAAAAGATTGAATGGGCGGGAAGAAGGATGCCCGTCCTCGGGCAGATCGCCCAGCGGTTCGCGAAGAAAAAACCCCTGAAAGGTGTCAGGATCGCCTGCTGTCTTCATGTAACGTCGGAGACGGGGAACCTGATGAAAACCTTGAAAGCGGGCGGCGCGGATGTAGTGTTGTGCGCCTCGAATCCGCTCAGCACTCAGGATGACGTCGCGGCGGCGATCGTGAAGCATTTCAAGATACCCGCCTTCTGCATTAAGGGCGAGACAGACCGCCAGTACTACGAACACATCATGAAGGCCCTTGCCTTCATGCCCAATATCACCATGGACGATGGTGCCGACCTTGTCGGCGCCCTCCACATGATAGCCTTCGACCGTACCGAGGGTCTCCACGAGACCATCAAGAAGTGGTACAAGAAGCTCGGCAAGAAAGAAAAAGAAAGCCTTGTCAGCGGGGTCGCCGGTTCCATGGAGGAGACGACGACAGGCGTCATCCGCTTGAAGAGCATGGAAAAGGAAGGTCTTCTCCAGTTCCCTGTAGTGGCCGTGAACGACGCGCTGACGAAGCACATGTTCGACAACCGGTACGGCACGGGCCAGAGCACCATCGACGGCATCCTGCGTGCCACGAACGTTCTCTTTGCCGGCGCCACCTTCGTACTTGCCGGGTACGGCTGGTGCGGCAAGGGCGTCACCATGAGGGCGAAGGGGCTCGGCGCACACGTCGTGGTCGCGGAGGTCAACCCCCTCCGGGCGCTTGAGGCCCACATGGACGGCTTCGAGGTCATGACCATGGAGAAGGCGGCGGCCATCGGCGATATCTTCGTCACCACCACCGGCGACATCCACGTCATCCGCGAGGAGCACTTCAAAAAGATGAAAGACGGCGCCATGATCTGCAATTCGGGGCATTTCAACGTCGAGCTTGACCTCGACGCCCTGGAGAAAATGAAGAAGTCGAAAAGGCGGATTCGCGAGTTCATCGACGAGTATACCCTCAAGGACGGCAGGAAGGTCTTTGTCCTCGGCGAAGGCAGGCTTGTGAACCTCGCCTGCGCCGAAGGTCACCCGTCGGACGTTATGGACATGAGCTTCGCCAACCAGTCGCTCTGTTCGGAATATATGTGGAAAAACGCCAAAAAGCTGGAGAAAAAGGTCTACTCCGTGCCCAAAGCGATCGATGAGCAGGTGGCCATGCTCAAACTCGCCTCGGCGGGGATCACCATCGACACGCTGACGGAGGAGCAGGAGAAATATCTTTCGTCCTGGGAGATGGGAACGTGATCAAGCTCCTTGTGGCGGGAACGGTAGCATACGACTCTATAGAGACCCCCTTCGGGAAGGCCGACAACGTCCTCGGGGGGTCGGCCCTTCACTTCACCAACGCCGCCAGCTTCTTCACCGACGTAGGCATTGTAGCCACCGTGGGCAATGATTTCGACATGGAGGGCATCTCCTTTCTCAAAGACCGTAGCGTCGACATGTCCGGGATCGAAGTTGATCACGGGAAAACCTTCCGCTGGGAAGGCAAGTATGGTTACGATCTCAACCAGGCCATTACGCTCAAAACGGAACTCAACGTCATAGAGACATTCAAGCCGAAGGTGCCCGAGGACTACCGGAATGCCGAATTCCTGTTTCTGGCGAACATAGACCCCGATCTGCAGCTCCATGTCATAGACCAGGTCAAGAAACCCATAGCCCTCGTTCTCGACACGATGAACTTTTGGATCGAGAACAAATACGATGCGCTCATGGACGTGATACGCCGCGTCGATATGCTGGTAATAAACGAGGCGGAACTTCGGGAAATCACAAAAGAACACAATCTTGTCAAGGGCGCCAGGAAACTGATCGAGCTCGGCCCCGTGTGCATAGTCGTCAAGCGCGGAGAATACGGCGTTTTCATGATGAACCGCGACGAGGTCTTCCTCGCCCCGGCCTATCCTCTGGAGGACGTCTTCGACCCCACGGGCGCGGGCGACACCTTCGCCGGCGGCTTCATGGGGTATCTCGCCAACGTCGGTGAAGCCACGGCCGAGACGGTGAAACAGGCGATCATCATGGGTACCGTCATGGCCTCCTTCAACGTCGAGGATTTCAGCATCAACAGGATCAAAAAGCTCACCATGCCCGAGATCAAGGAACGCTACGTTGCGCTGAAGGAGTGCATGAAGTTCGGAGATATAAACCTCTGAAGACGGACCGTTTTATCCAGGCTGGCGAAAAAGAATAAACCCTTATTTTGCTTGAAACTTTTGAGGAAAATAAGGGTTTCCCTCTTTGTTGTAGTATAGGTCCTATAGGACCTATAAAAAAACAAGCCGCTCCACAGGAGATATGCCGAGGAAGGAATCGCCATACCCCCCAAAAATGCCGCATAATGACGAAGTCCTTGTCGTTCACCTCGGCGGGCTCGGAGATGTTTGCCTCGCCGAGTCCCTGTTCCTGTCTCTGCGGGAGCACTTCGGGGACCGCCTCGTGGCCCTGGGGAACAGGAGGTTTCTAGATCTTTTCAGCGAATACTTTACAAGGACGCACGGTGTGGAGTCGCGGCACTGGCTGTATCTTTTTTCGGAAAAACTCACCGGGCCGCGCTGGAAGAGGATTGTTTTTATAGGCAAGGACAGGGAGGGATCCATCCGGAAGCGATGGAAAGCACATTCCGCGGAAGAACCCCTGTTTATCGACATGTACCCCGATGGCGCCTTCGGACCCGCGGAACCGCGGGATGCCGGGGGGTCCGCCCGTGAGGCGATACATATTGAAGCCTATCAGCTTGATCAACTCCCTGCTTATGGAATCGAACCCGCAAGGGCGAATATAACTGCGAAGAAGGCCCACAGGGTCATCCTCTACCCTGAGGAGGGCTTTTCAAAGGAAAAGTGGCCCGTCGAGAACTTTATCGCCCTCTTCCGTCTGCTGAGGGGAAAAGGGGTGAACACGCTGTTGCTGAGGCCCCCGGAGCTTTCATTGCCCGTGGAAGATGCCCTGTCTTTCGAAGACCTCTCCGAAGTGAAGAG
>DNYO01000342.1 GCA_003506795.1 Deltaproteobacteria bacterium | reverse complement strand
GGAAGTTTGTCCTCCACTACAAGTTTCTTGGAGTGTATAAGATCCTTTATTTGAGCAACGATGGATTCATGCAGTTTCGCTTTCCTCGCTGGACTCAGAAGCTTTGCGATGTCCTCTCTCATTTGACTCCACGTTTTTTAGGCCATTATACCATCTTTTAATTTCACAGGGCGATAGTTTTTTGGTCTAGATGGGCTACAATCATACCAGAATATCCGGTACTATGCGCGTTTAAGCTATCCGCAACGTTTCTCTGCCGGCGCCGCCGCTTTTTCCTTGCTCCCTATTTCATCATGAGGTTCGGCAGCCACAGCGAAAGCTGGGGGAAAAACATGAAGAGGAGTACGCATACCGCCATGGCTGCGAGAAAAGGATATACTCCCTTATATACGGTACTCATAGGCACCTTGGCCATGCCTGATACCAGGAACACCAGCATCGCCAGCGGGGGAATAACCACTCCTATCATCAAGGTTGCGGTGATTACTATGCCAAACCAGATGAGATCGAAGCCCAGGTTCTGTACTACGGGCAGGAAGATCGGCGTGGCGAGCATGAAGAATGCGAGGTCATCGATGAACTCTCCCCCGATGATATAGATAACGCATATGATCGCGATTATCAGGTAAGGGTTCAGGTTCAGGGTGCCCAGGAAATCACTGACCATATTCGGCGCCCTCGTCACCGCGAAGAAATGCCCAAGGATGGTCGCGCCCGCCAGCAGAAAGAGCATCATACAGGCCATATAGGCGCTTTCCGTCAATGCCCGTACGGTACCCTTCCAGTTAATGTTGCGCTTCGCTAGTGACAATATGAGCACGGCGGCCGAACCAATGCTGCCCGCCTCCGTGGGTGTAAAAAATCCCGCCATGAGACCGCCGAAAACACCGAGAAAGATTCCAATGACCCACCCTACGGACGGAAGCGAAAGAAATCTCGCCTTCCAGCTGTATTTTTCCCCTCTCGGACCAAGGGCCGGGTTTATCGTGCACCAGATATAAAGGGTCGCGATAAAAGACAGGGCCATTACGATTCCCGGAACTATTCCCGCGAGGAACAGCTGGCCGAGTGATGTCCCCGTAATAAGGCCGTAGAGGATGAGGGTCTGGCTGGGAGGTATCAACCCTCCTATACATCCCAGGACAGCGACAACCCCCGTGGAAAGCCTTTTGTCGTAGCCGTACCTGTCCATTTCAGGCAGAGAGATCCCGGCAAACATGGCCGTTGTGGCAGTCCCCGATCCGCAAACCGCCTTGAACAACCCACCAGCCGCGATGGTCCCCAGCGCAAGTCCCCCTGGCAGGTGCCCTGCCCACTTGTGTGTGCAGTCGTAAACATCCCTCGCTACCCCGGCGCGAACTGCGATCTGGCCCATCAGGGTAAATAGAATGATAACCGTCAATCCATAGGAGGAAAAGACGGTATAGATGTCCATGGCTATCAGGCCAAGCGCCGCGTCCACTCCCACCAGCAGGCTGAATCCTACGAAACCTGCGAATGCCATTGCAATACCGATACTCATGCCGGTCGTAAAAAGGAAAAACAACATGGCAAGCGTCAGAATGGTGATGACTAGAACAGACATAAGATTATCCTCCCTACGTCAAGTCTCGGTCGAGCTGGATGCCGCTGGATCAGTGACCCCTGTGCTCGGGAGCCCCCGTCTTGAAATTGATTACGGACTCCACAAAAACAACGATGCAATAAACGCTCATACCGAGACCTGCCAGGAACAAAAAGGGGTACAACGGAATTTGGATCGTATCCGAGACAACGTCCCTTTGCAGAAGATCATTGCCGAGCTTGAAACACCTCCAGGCAATCAACGCGAGGGTACCCACACTGAGGACCGACACTATGACACTGAGCATCCGCCGGAGGAACTCGGGCCGTTTGTAGAGACAGTTCATGCTGATCCTCATCCCCGAAACGTGGGACATGGCAAGGCCCAGGGCAAGAACCGCACCCCCTCCGATCCCTACCATGTCGTATGTACCCGGGACGGGGTGGCCAAAATAACGTCCCACCACGTCCAGACATGTCACCGTCATCATAGCGAAAAGTACCAGGGCCGACATCATACCCATGCCTTTCGCAATTCCATGAACAACCCGCTGGAAACCTTCCATTATACACCTCCGACGGTGCCTAAAGAAAAAAGCTGCCTTATTTCTGACGTGCCTTTATATAGTCCAGACAGAACTTCAAGGACTCTTCCCCGGGAAGCCCCTTTGCCTTCATTCTCTTTATATAATCCTGCAATATCGGTTGGGCGGCAGCGCTGCATTTCGCCTGGTCTTCCTTGGACAGGGGGATGGTCTTGACGCCTTTCTTTTTCCCGAACTGCTCTCCTTCAATGTCCTCTTCGTCATACATCTTGGCCACCACGTCAATCCACTCTTCGTTGAACTTGTCCCAGATCTTCTTGACATCTTCGGGAAGGGCGTCCCATTTTTTCTTCGACATCACGTGAGCAATACAGGCGCTGCTGTTGGCACCGTAAAGGGGCGTGGTGTACTTGACGACTTCGGCGAACCTCCAGTTGAGCAGGGCTTCCGTCGGTGCGAGGACGCCTTCGGCAACCCCTTTCTGTATGGCATCATAGGTTTCCGGCATGGCCATACCCACGGGAACTGCGCCAAGGCTCGATACTATCTTCTCACCCAGTCCCGTGGTCCTTATCTTCATTCCCTTGAGATCCGCCAGTGTATTTACCGGCCTCTTGGTGTGGATGATATTCGGCCCTTTACCGGTAATGAAGAGGATCTTCAACTCCTTCAATTCCTTGGGCTGAAATTTTTTGTACCACGCATTCATGAGATGTGTTGAGAGCGATCCGGACTTGCTTCCCAGCGGAAGATCGAGTATCTCGATAAGCGGGAAGGACCCTCTGGAGTAGGAGAAAACAAGATGACCCACATCGGCCACACCGTCGATGACCGCATTGTAGGTAAACTTCGCCGGCGCTAATGTGCTGCCCGGATAGAGTTGAAGTTTGACTCTTCCGCCGGTCCTCTTTTCGACCTCTTTGCAGTACTGTTCCATCTTGCCGTAGCTTTTCAGACCGGGATTGGCAAACGTCGAATATTTGAGAGTTACCGTCGGGTCCGCGCCATAAGAATGCGAAAAGCTGCCCGCTGCCACAATCATCACCGCCACCATCAGAACTACAGCCAAAGCTTTTTTCATGGTGTCTCTCCTTAGTTTTATTACACACCCAGTATACTTTTTATCCGCCCCATCGGAAGATTTATCCGGGAGGCATCGCGTGGCTCATCCCCTGGCTTGCAGATCGGCCACACAATTTTTTCGCTCGTTGTTGTAATCTCCGGCAATAAGACACCGCATGGTCTAAGTCGTATATTGGTCTTACCATTATATTTTATACCATTTTTATCACGTGCCTTGTCAAGAAGTTTTTCCTTCCCCCGAAAACACCCCGTTTCAGGCCGAAAACCGGTCGCTATCATGCCTGACCGGTGTCGGCGGGCGGGCG
>DNYO01000341.1 GCA_003506795.1 Deltaproteobacteria bacterium | reverse complement strand
TCAATAGTTTTGTCCTCGCTTCCCACAGGTGGAAATCGCCGGACGGCACCGTAGCAGACCTATGGCCGGGTTTCGGCGTTTTTATAGGTCCTATAGGACCTATATGACCTATAAAAAGCCTTTCATTGCCAAAACGAATGGGACTGGTAAGTTATTTCTATAGTTATTGAAATCACTTTGGTTTTAGCCTTGCACTGCCATAAGGCAATCAGAGCAAATTCGTTTCGCATCATCCACTTAGGACCGTATTTCAACAATTTATCAACAGGAAATCCACAATCGCTGTGGAAAACTTCGCCGGGTCCCTAGCGATCGGCGGCCATTCTATCGAATCGTGCCTTGACACCAGGGGCGATGAAGCATTCCTTCGCTTCACCCGCATTCACCTCCAGGATGTACCGGGCAGGATAGCGGGAACCGATCTGCGTCTCGTCGTGGGGGCGGGCTCCCTTGTGTACATGGACCACCTCATAACGCCCGTTTATGAAGATCATGTCCAGGGGAATATAGGTGTTCTTCATCCAGAAGTAATGCATGTCGTCCCGGTCATTGATGAAAAGCATGCCGGTACGGCGGCGCATCGATGTTCTGAACATCAACCCCCGGACCTGCTGCTCCGGTGTTATCGCCGTCTCGGCCTCAAAGCGGCAGAGTTCCTTCTTCTTTCCATCATGGAAGGTCACGCTGACACCGGGAAGGTCAACGGCATCGACGGAAAAAGGAGAGGCAACGAGTGCGACGACCATGAGGGTGAAAATGAGGTGAAATCGATATGAGGGTCGGAAAGCGGTTATCAAGGGTGTAAGAACTTTCATCCCTTATGGTGCGACGGTGTGAGTCAAAAGTCAAGGAACGCCTTGACGGAGGGAGTCAAATATACCGGCACACAGGCGTCGTGATTGGAAGGAGGTCATGATCGCGACTGATATTAGAGTCGGACGGCGGCAGGTGTAGGTGGGGTAAATGGGAGCCCTGCCATATTTTCGGGGAAGCAGGATTTTCCGCCGTCCGACACATGATCTTCGATTTCGGGATGGCCCTGCCTGTTCTAGCGGCGGGGCATTTCCAGGAGAGTCTCTGCCGCAAGCCGCGCAGACTTTCCCGCGCATTTTGAGCAGGCTTCACGTCCGCCCTCATGCTCAAATCTCAGGGCCTCTTCTTTATTTTCAGGATCGTAGCTCTTCCCGAGCAGCTTCGCCTGGATCTCGGCACACTGGAAACTTCCAAATTCATCGTGATATTTTCTGTAGAATTGCCTCACGATCTCCACGGACCTCGGAAACCCGGTCTCTCCCTTGTTTCCCGGCTCGGGCCATATGGTATCTTCCAGTTTGTCCCTGCCGGAAGCCAGGCCCAGCGCCAGCACTCCGCCGACAAGGGCCCCGCAGACCTGTCCTATGCCCGAGGTAGCCCGGCCGCCGAAGGTCAGTGCCTTGAAGATCGTCATTCCCGTTGCGAGTTTGAATTCCTGCTGGAGGGCCAGAAGTACCATCTGGCCGCATCCGGAGAATTCGTAGTCGTATGCGGCAGCCCGTCTTTCAACCCTGTCCAGTATTTCCTGTCTTTCTTCCTGAGATATCTGCTCAGCCATTGCGTGTCCCTCTCTTCCAATAAAGTATTGCGGTATTCGTCAACAGGATGGCGGGGGTTTCGGTCTGTCGCTGTCCTCCCCCGTGTCCGGGACAAAATCCTTTATTTCGCAGGTCCTCGGCTGCAGGGTCTCATATGTCTCCTGCCATGGTCCGAAGAGATCCTTTTCTCTCTGTAATTCTTCATCCGTCAGAAATATGTCCATAGAGGTCCCTCCCTAAATCACACCCAATCTCATGAGCTTGCTCATGACCAGCGTAGGCAATCCCACGCTGTGACATACCAGGTCGGTGATGTCAAAAACTTCCAGATTCGAACCCGTTTCGCCTATGCCCAGGCGGAAATTCGTCTCGCATGTCGGACAGGCGCCGACCAGCACCGGCGCACCCGTCGCCTTGACCTCATTGAGGCGGTTTTCGTTGATGGACATACCAAGCCGCGGATAACGCATGACGTGCCGCCCGCAGCAGGAGGCGTTTTCCCTGGTGCGTTCCATTTCGATGACCTCGAGATTGGGTATCGCCGACAGGACCTTCCTGGGCTCATCGTATATCCCTCCCCCGCGGCCGATATGACAGGGATCGTGGTAGGTCACCGTGAGGTCCACGGGAAACTTGCATTTCAGCCTGTCCGCCCCTATGAGTTCGCTCAGCATCTGAGTCACATGCTTCACGGTGATATCGAAAGGCTTATTGAGGCGTCTTGCAAGCACAGGGTAGAAGTGAGCAAGGTGCAGCCAACATCCCGAGCATGACGTGACGAGGGTTTTCACACCCCGTTTGTTCATCTGATCGATGTTGTGTCCCACCGTCTCAAGAACGTCGTCGAGACAGCCCGCTATGAACATCGACCCGCCGCAGCACCACTCGTCGGTCCCCATGTATACCGGTTCGATGCCTCCCTTGTTGAGAAGCCGAACAGCATTCACGGCGAGATTCCTCGTGCTGCCGCTGTAGGAGGCGCTGCAGCCGGCAAAATAACCGATTTCACCCTCATCGGAGCGTTTCAGGTCGGGGGTCATCCATGCCGTACGTTCATCCTGAGAGAGGGCACCAGGATTATGAGATACCATGATGTTGTGCGCGTTCCCCTGGTGCACCCTCGGAGGATTGAACCCTTGCTGCCACAAAAGAGGCCTCAAGGTAAGGCTCCAGTGCTCGTCTATGGAGGACATGACCTGGCAGGTATCGTTGCAGCGCCGGCAGGTACTGCAAACGAAAAACATCTCCGCCATGCGCTGATCAAAACTGGCGTTGTTCTTGATGTATTCCCGGAGAAAGTGGAACTTCCCCCTGGGAGAGGAACTCTCCCACCCTATCGACTTGAACTCGGTGCAATTACCGCGGCAGTACCCGCAATTGGCACAGGCCAGGGCGTCCCAGACGGCTTCCTTACCGTAAGGCATCTTCTCCAGCGCGGTGTCTCCTTCTGTCGTCATCCCCTTTGCCTTGCCGCCCGCGAGGGCATCGATCATCCTGATCGCTCCGATCTGTTTCGTTGCCAGAGAGGTCATGAGCTTCACCATCTTCACCGGCGATCTGCTGTCGAGGGATGGCGGGAAAACCTTGCCGGGGTTGAGGATTCCTTCGGGGTCGACCTTTTTCTTGAAATTGCATGCCCTCTCAAGACGGTCCTTCCCCAGGATATCACCGGCAAAACCGGACAGCATCATCCCTGTCGTGTAGGGTCTTCCGCCGAGTTTCTTCGCTATCTTCATTGGAATAAGGCTGTTCACGAAGGCCAGGGCATAACCGGGGCGTCTTTCATCATCGAGGCGGTAGCCGAGAAAAGCGCTTTCCGCGCCGCCTTTCACCAGGGTCCCGTTGAACGACAACCCCTCTATCTTCTTCCCGGTCTTTTCCGCGAACTTAAGCAGGCTGTCCGTGGGGATTATCACCTCTGAAGGTATGATCGAGGGACCGAGGGCCTTGAGACGCATGCCGTAGAACCTCTCCGACCATTCGTAGTCGGTCTCTTCCCTGCCAAGCGCCTCACCACCGGCAGCCGTTATGATCCGTTCCAGCTGAGCCTTCACCTTGCTTTCGCGGTAATGAGGGTAAACATAGGTCGCCAGGTACCTGTCGGCAGGCAACGCCGGCGCATGGACCTCGTGGCATATGGGCCCTTTTTTCGCCTGCTTTTCCACCGCTTCGTGAGTCATCCGAACGTTGAGCCCGTCCTTGTACCCGACCTCCCACAGCGGCAGCCGCTCTTCGCGGATCATCCTGAAGCTGTCCGCAAGCCCTTTCAGCGTGGGAAACGCCGCGACCACGGGAATGTCCGGCGCGCCTTCCCGCACGCAGAGGGTCACCCGCGTGACAAAACCGGTCGTCCCCGCCAAGCCTTCGACAAGGTCCAGGTCGCCTCCCTTTATCACGGATATGCCCCCGGCGGTCACGGTCTCGACCTCAATGATATTGTCTCTCAGGTAACCGTATTCATAACCTCCTATACCGACACCGCCGCCGTTCGCAAGCCACCCGCCGACGGTCGCGCTCAAGGCGCTGCCCGGGTAAACACGCAGTGCCAAACCCCTTTGCCGCAGGTGTGACTCCAGATCGTTCCATATAACACCGGGCTCAACAACCGCTTTATTTCCTTTTACATCCACCTCGAGGATCCCGTTCATCATTGAGAAATCGACAACAATCCCTCCCTTCGCGGGCACGGCGCCGCCGTAGCCGGCTGTTCCGGCCCCTCTCGGGACGAGCGGAATCCCCCGCCCGGCGGCAAGGCCGACGAGAGCGCTCAGTTCGTCGCGGGTGCGGACGAGGACAACCGCATCAGGCATGTTTTGAATGAGACCCGTCACCATCTTCGGCAGCGATGCAAGGTCACTCGAATAGAGGAGACGCTCCGTGCGGTGGAACGCCACCCTGTCACCGAAAAGATCGATCAGTCTTTCTTTGATCTCATTCTCCATCGTATTCCCCTCGTTTCGGGATCACCCGTTCACGTGTCAAAGCCCGCTGCAGCCGGATTGTGAGAACTTTGAACCCTTTACAAATTTCGCTACGCGCTCCCTGGCCGCGGCCGTAATGACCTCTCTGTCTTCCGGCGAGCCGTCGTCGAATTCTTCGGCGGCACACGTGACGATCTCATTAACAAGGCTCTCCTGCAACTCCTTCGAGTCGAGATTCCCCCTCACCGCAAACATCGCGTCGCCCACGTGATCGAAATCGAATACCGATTCAACGATCTCCTGGGCCTCGTCCATCGCTATGGCCATGTTATCCTCCTCTCAGAGTCTGCCGGAGCATTCCGAACGAACCCGTATCAGGTGCGTTTTATCTCCCCGGTTTCCTTATTCTTAAAGTGGACCCTCATCATCAGGGGATGCCGCATGGTGAGACACCCCTCGGGACATTCTCCCACACAGCACGCCGCATACCAGCATTCCTCAGGATACATGACGATAGGCGGCTTGCCCTTTTCGGGGTTCGCCACAAGTACATCGGTGGTACATATGGTTACGCACTTGTTGCATCCCGTGCATCTCGTCTCGTCGATCACCACGGGCATGCTGGGAGTCGGCTTGTTGGGAAAGGCGTAGCACTTGTTCCCGCCATCACTGGTTTTAGCTTTTTCTTCCTTCACGTTCCTTACCTCCTCTCAGTTTACGCTTTCTTCTTTTTCAAAAAGCCCCTGTAGGTCGGATTATGCGCCTCATAGTTCTCGGCGAGATCGCCGTGGAAATCGAGGGCAAGATCGCCGGTCTTTGTCTCCCCGTCAACCTGCTTGATGGTGAGCCATTTGTGCCATTCAGGGGGGTCCATCTCGGGATAATCCTGGCGGAAGTGCCCGAGGATCTCGCTGCTCGCCTTTCTTGCAAGACATGCCTGAAAGATGATCTCGTCCACAGTAAGGATATTGTACGTCTCCAGAACGCGAAGCAGTATGTGGGGGTTGCTTGCATACGACTCCGGATAGTGCTCGTTCTTGATATCCTGGATCCATTTCAGGCCCATCTTCATCATCCCTTCGTTTCTCACGGCGCCGCAGTAGTTCTGCATGGCCCGGGCGCCGACGAAACGCAGTTCCTTCCAGTCTATCCAGTCCTTCCCGGATTTCCTCTTTGTCGGTGCATAGACCCTGGCCCTTTCCTCGTCGACCTGATGCGCGTCGATTGCGGGCTGACTCTGGAGCGACATCGCGTATTCGGCCGCCTTCCTGCCCGCGTACCTTCCCGTCGTACAGGCATGATACCAATAGTTGCCGGCAAGTATGGCATCGCCGACGGCGTAGAGACCCTCCAGGTTTGTCCTCAGATCCCAGTCGACTACAACCTCTCCTCCGTTTCCGAAGGCCTCCATGCGGAAAGGTCCAAGCGCCATGGTGCTGTCCATACTGGGATAGGGCTCGCCGCTCAAGGTGAAGTAGTTCTGGAGAATGTCCCTGTGCGAATCGAACCCTGCCGCTTCGTAGTTTATGATCACGGGTATCTTCGTGCGTCCTTCGTTCCCCACCATGAGACCCCAGATGGCGTCCCTTTCATACCACGGCATACCCGCAAGATCGGCGTACAAAGGAAGGACAAACTCGCCCTTCTTGATGCGATCCGCCAGGTCCGCGGGCATGGTCGGCTTACAGTACAGTGGATGGCGTGAACGTTCGGCTACGAATTTCTGTCCCGGTCTCGGGCGGCATCGATCTTCTACCGGCACCACATTGCCGTCGGCGTCGAGATAGGGAACCTCCTTACCGTTGGCGTCGACAATGGTTGCCGGGTGCCACGTGTTCCACCAGTTGCCCGTACCATATGATGGATATTCGTACCCCGGCGGCATGGTCGCCTTGCTTCTCTCCATCTGTGCGAGTTCGACGCCCGCCCTCCACATGATGGCCGGTCCGTCGCCTGTAATATTCGGCTTGAAGGTGTCGAGCCCGATCGACTCGGTCGAGAATCGCCAGCTGCCCTGGTGGCAGTTCATTGCGTTTATGGTAGCCTTTGCCCTGAACACATAGAACTCACCGGTACGCATGTTGAACCCGGTGGCCCCGACAACCCTCGCACCCTGTTTTCCACCCTCCGTCAGGAGGCTCGTAGCTATGACCCTGTCGAAGACCTGAACGCCCAGCTGCAGACACTCATTGAAGATCGCCGGTTTGAAGGTGGCACCCCAAACACGGAACTGGAAGCGGTTCTCATAGTCGTAGCAGTAGACGAATTTTGTCTTCTCATCCCTGAAAGGAGCACCCTTGAACTTATCATCGAGGTCCCTTACCTTGGCGCCCATTTTCTCTATTTCAAGAAGGGTATCATAGGCCTCTCTCGCCGCTATGTACCGCGAAAGCGAGTTCGAGTAGCCGTTGAACGACACCCTCTCCCACTCCACGCAGTCTTCCGGCGTAACATTCGACGCCGGGTTCGGAGTGTTCAGCCAGTGATCGAAACCGGAACCTCCGCCGGAGCGCTTCGGATATGCCTTGTCGAGAAGGGCAACCTTCAGGCCTTTTTTTGCCGCGCTTATCGCCGCCATGCAGCCGCCCGGACCGCCCCCAAGTACCACCACGTCCACATCCACGTCGTTTTGCTTATCGTACCTGACAGGATAAGGCCACTCAATTACCTGGCCTGTTCGAGTTACCGCATCTTCCCAGTTCATGTTTCCTCCTTGAATCGAACTTGATAATCAATCACGTCTCACCGGACGTGAATGATTCAAAATTCCTGCAATCTGCTGCAGCTTGAACGTTGACACTGTCCTTTTTTAGGATGGTCTAACCAATAGTCCATTACCAATTATGGACCATTCTTTCGCACCTTGTCAAGAAATATCTGCCGGAAAATTCTCCATGCCTTTCTTCAGGCCTGGAGACCCCTGGCATCGAACCCTGTGCAGTTGCGGATGATCCAAAAGATAGGGAGGATACAGACTTAAAAGGCACAGACAGGCAGACAGCCGCCCTTGCGCCCGAAACACTAAACACACTCCGCCGATAGCGACGTCGTTTTACGTTTTCAGTTTTGTTGTATGTTCCGTATCGAAGGCGATAAGGTCGACACAAAGGGCAACGTCCCTTTTTGCCATCGCCTCTATGATTGATTCGTGGCGCTGATAGGTGTTGCGGATATATTCCTCCGACTGCACGGAATTCGGCAATACCACATCGAGGAGTTCAAGGATGGACTTCAACATCAGGCTGAGAAGCGGATTACCAGCTATCTCTCCAATAGCGAGATGAAAGGTGCTGTTGTTTTTGCGAAGCATGAGCCTGTCATCCAGCTGGGAAAGCAAGACTTCATTGAGATCCCTGAGCCGTTTGAGACCCTCGGGCGTTGCCTTTTCCACAGCCAGGCGCACGATGGCACTTTCTATCGCCCTGCGCGCCTCGTAGAAATACTGAAGCGTGAGCTCCCCGCCGTGGAACATTTCCGAGGCCGCATGGAAGAGAGGCTTATACAGATTGCGAACGACGAAAGCCCCGCCTGCCGGCCCGGTCCGGATCTCGATCATCCCCGCCTGTTCCAGGGACTGGATCGACTCCCTGACAACCACCCTGCTAACCCCGAAAAGGCTGGCAAGCTCCCTTTCCGATGGAAGTTTGTCCTCCACTACAAGTTTCTTGGAGTGTATAAGATCCTTTATTTGAGCAACGATGGATTCATGCAGTTTCGCTTTCCTCGCTGGACTCAGAAGCTTTGCGATGTCCTCTCTCATTTGACTCCACGTTTTTTAGGCCATTATACCATCTTTTAATTTCACAGGGCGATAGTTTTTTGGTCTAGATGGGCTACAATCATACCAGAATTTCCGGTACTATGCGCGCTTAAGCTATCCGCACGCAACGTTTCTCTGCCGCCGCCGGCGCTTTTTCCTTGCTCCCTATTTCATCATGAGGTTCGGCAGCCACAGCGAAAGCTGGGGGAAAAACATGAAGAGGAGTACGCATACCGCCATGGCTGCGAGAAAAGGATAGACGCCCTTATATACGGTACTCATAGGCACCTTGGCCATGCCCGATACCAGGAACACCAGCATCGCCAGCGGTGGAATAACCACTCCTATCATCAAGGTTGCGGTGATTACTATACCAAACCAGATGAGATCGAAGCCCAGGTTCTGTACTACGGGCAGGAAGATCGGTGTGGCGAGCATGAAGAATGCAAGGTCATCGATGAACTCTCCCCCGATGATATAGATAACGCATATGATCGCGATTATCAGGTAAGGGTTCAGGTTCAGGGTGCCCAGGAAATCACTGACCATATTCGGCGCCCTCGTCACCGCGAAGAAATGCCC
>DNYO01000354.1 GCA_003506795.1 Deltaproteobacteria bacterium | reverse complement strand
TTTGTACTCGAGACCGAACATGGTGCCCTTGCCATCTGCTGCGGAGAACTTCCCGATATGGAGAATCGGGGTTCCCGGGTGCTCGACAGTGGGGCAGGGCCAGTGAAGCGCTTCAGGTTTGTTGAGGCGCGTATAGTTCATCCCCGCGTAGGACGGTGTGAGTTTCGACATCTCGGTGAAGATCTCCTCGGCGCTCTTCCATGGGAACTGCTTGGCATAGCCCATCTTGGCTGCGATATCGGCGATGATCTGCCAGTCGAGCTTGGCCTTGCCCGGCGGGTCCTGTGCCTTCCTCCACATCTGGACACGGCGCTCGGTGGAGGTCTGGGTCCCGTCCTTCTCGGCGTAACAGCATCCTGGCAGCACTACGTCGGCAAGTTCTCCCGTCTCGTTCATGAAGATATCCTGGACAACCAGGAACTCCAGGTTCTTCAACGCTCTCTCCACGTGATGGAGGTCGGGGTCGGAGATCATCGGGTTCTCGCCCATTATATACATACACTTGAGCTCGCCGGGCTTGTCAGCCAGCACGTCCATCATGGTCGTGACTTCGTACCCGTTCTTGCCTTGCGCGATGCCGTCGGGGAAGCCCCAGGCGTCTGCGAACTTCTTGCAGGCCGCTTCGTCGATGACCTTCTGGTACGCGGTGAACACGACAGGCAATGCTCCCATGTCGCAGGCACCCTGTACGTTGTTCTGGCCGCGAAGCGCGTTCACGCCGGTCCCGGGTCTGCCCAGGTTGCCGGTCAGCATCTGGATATTTGCACACGACCTGACATTGTCCACACCGGTGGTGTGCTGGGTGATTCCCATGGAGTAAAGGATGCAGGCAGATTCGGCCTTCGCAAACCATTCAGTGGCGGTCTTGAGCTGAGCGACAGGGATTCCTGAGATCTTTGAGACATTCTCCAGGGAATACGCGGGTTTCATGACCTCTTCTTTCAGCTTGTCAAAGTCCTTAGTACGGTTCTTGATGAAGTCCTTGTCCTCCCAGCCGTTCTTTAGGATCTCCTGCATCATGCCGTTCAGGATAGCAACGTCGGATCCTGATCGGAATTGCATATAGAGGTCAGCCTGCTTGCCGGTGGGAGTAAACCTTGGATCAGCATAGATGAACTTTGCACCGTTAGCTTTTGCCTGCATGACTCTCCGCCCTATCAGGGGGTGCTGCTCAAAGGTGTTGCTTCCCAGGATAAACACACACTTGGATTCTGCAATGTCCCCAATCGAGTTGGTCATTGCACCCGAGCCGAACGTTGAGGCGAGCCCGGCAACAGTCGAAGCGTGGCAGAGCCTGGCGCAGTGGTCGATGTGACGTGTCTTCATCACTCCGCGGGCGAACTTCATCATGGCGTAGTTCTCTTCATTTGAGACCCTTGCCGATGAGAGGCAGGCACATTCGTCGGGTTTATACTGCTTGAACTTCTTTGCGATCAGGTCATATGCCTCATCCCAGCTCGCCTCGACGAACTTGCCGTCCTTCTTGATGAGAGGAGTGGTAAGCCGGTCGGGGGCGTTGACGAACTCGTGTGCGTAGGTCCCCTTCGGGCACACCTTTCCTTCGTTGACCGGCGAGCGTTGGTAAGGAGCAGTTGCGGTCACTTTCCCGTCCATCACTACGAGATTGAACGAGCACCCGGTCCCGCAATAGGGGCAGGTAGTCTGTACATACTTTGCATTCATTCAAACACCTTTATACGAGGGGCAGTTACAGCCAACAGAAAATAAAAGTATCTAAACGATATTTTTTAAATTAAAGGCTTATTTTAATTTTAACTGCATTTTAAATTAACATAATTAACTCCACGATTGCCGTGCGTATCTGACACATCGCATTGCCGGGCAAATATTGATACATTCTTTCTTTGAAAATACACACCTGCCCTGTTCTTTCAACCGGGCCGGTTTTCCACACTGACCGTATAATACCAAAACTTCAAAATCTCTCGTTTTTTTTACCTGTTGAATAGACAGGATGAGGCACCTCGTGCTGTAATACCCTATATTTTACCGCGGTTTTCGCGATCTCCCGCGCGTCAGATTTTTAAAAGAAAAAGGTCACTGCTTGACTCTTTCGCTCTGAAGGAAGAAAAAACTCAGGAAAAGAGAGGTTCTGCCTTCGCTGACTGGCATCACGGTGTAATCGGTAGAGAAATTGGAAAAAGAAGATTTTTCGCATTGGAAAGAGTTTGGTGTTCTTATCTTCCCAGTGCCAGATCTACGCCACGGTTCATGCAGGAATATGCTTCTTTCTCCCTGCCCATCTTTTGCAGTGTGAGTCCCTTGTTGAACCAGGCCTCGGCATGGTGGGGGTCCAGTTTGATCGCGGCGTCATAACTTGAGAGCGCTTCATCGCAACGGCCAAGCTCGTCGAGACAGTTCGCCTTCTCATGCCAGGCCGATGCAAAATGCGGTTCAACCATGATTGCTTTCTCGATCTGTTCAAGCGCACGGTGATAGTCTCCCCTCTGCGCCAATTCTGTCGCGAGACGATACGAATATTCCGCATCCTTTGAGATAGTGAACATCGTCCGTGCCTGATATGGTTGGATTGGGTCCATGGTTCTGTATTCCTCCTGTCCAATGCCGGGGTATCGTCCCCCAGGCACGTGACAGGTACAGGAAGCAGAATATTAACAATTTGCCACCAGAATCTGCATATCTCCTCCGAAAGGCAGTATCGTGTGCACAGGCGCTCACCTGAGTGCATTGCACTGGTGATGTGCAGAACAGACTGGCAAAACACCTTGGAGGATTTCGAAAAACACCGATA
>DNYO01000116.1 GCA_003506795.1 Deltaproteobacteria bacterium | reverse complement strand
GCAATCAGAAGGGTATGGAAACGAGATTTCTCGTCCCTAACGATTCGCCCATCACTAAGACTTGCAGTGAGACCCGCAATCAGAAGGGTATGGAAACAACATTGTTCTGTTCCTGCTCCTCTGGCTGCCATGGGTTCTTGCAGTGAGACCCGCAATCAGAAGGGTATGGAAACAAACAACATCTTTTAATGCTGTTTTGTATCCGGCTAACACTTGCAGTGAGACCCGCAATCAGAAGGGTATGGAAACAGTTTCCATAGTCCATCCCTTTTCAGACGTCCAATAATCTTGCAGTGAGACCCGCAATCAGAAGGGTATGGAAACACTTTCACAATCTCTACTGATCCACCCCGAAAGTCAATCCCTTGCAGTGAGACCCGCAATCAGAAGGGTATGGAAACGTAGTATAACTCCTGCGCGACTGCCTCCAGTCCCGCGCTTGCAGTGAGACCCACAATCAAAAGGGTACGGGTGCTATGTCCGGAACTCCCTTCCGATCCCGGTGATTCTTCGCACCCAGGCTTTGTTGCATGTCGTCCTCAAAAAAAAAAGGACATGGGGCGCCTATTCCGGCACAGGTGTGATCCGGATGCTCCATGCAGGTATAGTGTTCCCCAGCGGGGCAAGTTCTTTCTCGAAGTCGTCGATGATGAACGTTGAGTTCTCCTCATCGGTAACAAGGAATTCAAACACAATCCGGTCCTTTTCGATATGAAGCCGGATTGCATCGATTGCACGTTGCGCTTCCCAGTGCTTTATAGATTCTGCCGGCAACTTCTCTTTCACCCATGAGTAGGGCTCCCCGTTGTCGTTATAACGCGCCCGGTTCCGGGTCTTGTCCAGCGCGTCCGCAACCCTGAGGAGCGAGCAGAGCTTGCTGGCACCGGGATCTTTTGGAAGAACAGACATTTTCCGGTGCCGGTAACAGAGATCGCTGATGATCCTCAGGTCGTCTTCTGAGATTATATCCCGAAAGACCCCCATCTTATTCCATTCCGTAAGAATCTGAACCGTGTAGAGTTCGTGTTTCTCCCGGGCTTCAGCGCCGTCATCGTCGTCGGCGACGATGAGACCGTACGTATCCCTGTATGCCACCGCCCCATTTCCGAGATCGTGGCACAGTGCGGCCCAGTCGAGAAGCGTCTGCTCATCCGCCGTCAGGCCGGAGATCATCCCTAGAATCCGGGCACTGTCGAGCACCGTCTCAATGTGACTCCACCCGTGCATCGTGAGGAAATATGGCGTCGGAACATCGCTGAAAGCGCTGGCGATATAGTCGATTGCATCCTCCCTGTTCTCCGGTAATGTGTCCCTCTTTATCCTTGTGGAGTTGAGCGTTTTCACGATCTCGTCCATCTGCGCCTCCGCTTCTTTACAGTCAGGGGATCCCAGTTTGATCGTCAGCGCGGTATCGTGCCCGAAGCGCTCGCGGTGCTGCGCCAGCCGGAGGGCAACGGGAAGTGCAGGGATCCTGTTCTTCTCCTCAGGCCTGAGTTTTTTCCAGTAGTTGATGACCAGGATTGCCGAACAATCGTGGGTGATGCCCACCCCGTACGGGGTATCGTTACACGCGCACGCAGCGTCGAGCTCCTTATATCCACTATTTTCGGTCAGCCGTTTGACAACCGTGACATTTTTCTCTACTTCAGAGGCTGGTGGCCGGAGCGTGGCTTCCGGGCAGGTGAGACTCTCCCTTGCATCGTTCCTGATCGTCTCAAGCAGAAACGGCAGATCCCGTTTCTTCAGATCGATCCACGCGGCGTACCGCTCCCTCTCTTCGAACGGCTCCATCTCGTCGGCTTCGACCGGGAGCATCGACGGATCGCGGTCGCATATGGCGCCGAGCGTTCCCCAGAAACGCGAATATGCATCCGGTGCGCCGTAGTGGCAATATTGTTCGGCACCGAGCGAGAAGGTCACCTCCGCCCCCTTTTCGATTGCTTTCCCGTAGTGTGTGATGGCACGCTTGTGGTGGTCGATGAGAACGACGCGGATGCCCTTTTCACGCAATTCGCCTATCTTTTCGATTGCCTCATCAGCGGCGGAAAAGTCGAGGTTTACCCGGATGGGGAGGGGAATATCAACAACGACGACGATATCTCCCGCACGAAGCCCGGAAAAGTCATAGTTCAGGAAGGTGAACCCCCAGAAGTATTCCGGAAATCTGGTGCCGCAGTCTTCCGGGAGGTCGTTCTTCCCGAGATTGCTGCCCATTTTGAGTTGCTTGAGTTCGCAGACCCGCGTAACCTCATATCCTTCTTTTTCGAGGTTTCTCTCCGAGATGACGGTCATGGTTGCGCCGTGCCCGTCGGTGCCGCCGAAGACTACTGCTCTTTTTAGAGGCGCCAGCTCGATACCCTTCACTTCGACGAGGTGGGCGCCGGCCAGATCCATCTCTGCAGGAGTCATGCTCGCACCACGCTGTGAGAACGCCATATCCGGGAGCACAAGCAGGAGGAACCGGCTGCCCGCATCCAGAATCGCCTTCACCATCGGGATGGGCAGCACGCCGATGTAGGTGTTCCCTCCCGCGATCTGCTCGCGTTCCAGGTGAGGGAGGATACTTCCGACATACCCCTTCGAACGGAGCCACAGGACAGCCCCTTCATGCCTGGTAACAATGTAGATCATAATCGTTCACCACCGACCTATCCCTGCTGGTTCAGATGGAACGTTGCCGCGACCCTTTCGTGAAGGGACGGATCTTCGTTGAGGAACAACTTTGCCATCTCCCTGAGAGGCTCCCCGTGGACGATCGTGCAGTTGTACAACTTGCACCGGTTCGCAACGGACTCCTTGATCCTGCCGGTTCCCTGCTTGACCACGTTCGGCGATGTGGTTGCAAGATAGGTCTTCATCCGGATTGCCATGAGGCCGGCTTTGACGGCCTCGATCTTGTAGAGCGTCGTATTCGCCCCGGGGTCGTGATCCTGCTCGCCGGTCTTGCACTCCACGATGCAGAGGGACTGGTCTTGCATGAAGGAGACATCAAAGTCGTTACTTTCTCCGGACCCTTTCCGTCCTGCGTTCACACCAAGGTGCAGGTCCCATATCCCACGATCTTCAAAAGGCAGGAGCAGGCTCCAGACAAAGACCTCCAGCCATTTGCCGGTGAGGAACTCCGCCGCATGTTTATCCAGGTGGCCGGTCAACCTCGCCCCGGATTCCTCCAGATTGAACTCTCCGGCAATCGCGGCTCGCAGGGAGGAGTCGCGTAACGAAATCCCATCCCTATCCGAGAGGGTGAGCCCCTCCCTCTCCCACGCTTTCCGGGAAGTCTTCACCTTTTTTTCCTGCAGGCTATGGAGTTTTCCGAGCATCTCCCGCAGTGAGCCATCGTCGTGGTTCGCGGTCAGCATTGCTGCGATATCAACCCATTTTCGTGCACTGTTTTCGTTCTTCTCCAGCGTGTGGGAGTTGAGAAGATCAAACCCATACCCGGCAAGGAACTCGGCCGTTGAGACCTGATGATCGAGATCGGTGGGGGCGCCGCCCAGAAGATCGATGGCGTGATGCTGATCGCTTTCGGCGATATACAGCGTCTTCAGTTTCCTATCCCTGGAAAACACATATGCGCCTATGCTCATGGGTTTTGTCCCGCCCGTGAGGTTGACGATCCATTCGTCATCCGGGTGCTTCTCCAGGGACTGCTCCAGCGCGCGGGAGACTGTGGCGATGGAGTTCTCATCCACGACATCGACGATTTCGTGCTCTGCCGAATAGTCCAGACCGCCGGCAGCGAGTGCCTTGAGGAGATGGGCATCCTTTTCCATCTTCTTCATCCCCGGCGTCACCAGCAGGACGAGCCGATCGGGCTTCACGGCGTGTATCGCAAGAAGGTTCGGGACGTGCTGCAGGCTGACGAGGCAGGCCATGATTGTCATCGTCTGCGCCTGCCACCCGGCCTTTGCTCTGGCTCTGGGTTTGCTGCGTGCGGATCGATCGGCGCTGGATTCTCAAAGTCATACTT
>DNYO01000213.1 GCA_003506795.1 Deltaproteobacteria bacterium | reverse complement strand
CTTTCATATGAATCCTCCTTATGGAACCCTTGACGGGTTAAAGCGCGAACATGGACCGAATCGTCTCTGTTTGATGTATCCTTGCGCCCCTTTTCAGTAATTCCGCAAGGAACCGGTCGGGGTCGATGCAGCCTTCAGGTGCCACCACGCCCTTCACGGTAACCTCGCCCGCGTCCATCATGAGCGCCGCTATCGATGCCGGGAGACCCGTTCCCGGGGCCATTCTGCCGACTATGTCGGCGGTGTAGGTCACCTGTTTTCCCTGTCGTTCGCCTTTCACGATCACCTTGAGCCCCGATGCGGCAGGGCCGTTGTCCCTACCTTCAGGGATGGTATTCCAGAGCTTCAGCGCGAGGTCATAGGGCACCACTTTGGTCCCCTTTACCTCCACCGGTTCGTTGCCCAGAAGGCCCATGTCTTTCTGTTCCTTGATAAGCCGGTCCACCCACACAGGGATGAGGGCTCCCTTTATGACCACCGTCTTCACGTCTTTTATATAGCGGGGTATCGTGATGGGCTGGGGATGGCCGACATAGCTTATAAGACATTCCCCGAGCGGATCCAGGAAATGCTCCACTTCTTCCCCGCCGCCGCCGTCGACCTCAACCAGTTTACCATCGATGTACTGGGGGATCTTCCCGAGGACCATGTGGAGACTGTGGTCCCAGGCGGCACCTGCGAGTTCGGCAATGCTGACGACCCAGTACAGATAGATCTCATCGACGCGATCCAGCCTGTCGGCGTACCACTTGACGAGCACGTTATTCGTTCCGGGGTCGGACCCCATTCCCGTCAAGACGGTGATGCCCGCCTGTTTTGCCGCTGCATCGATATCGGAAGCGAACAGGATCTGCGCGGCCTCGTAATCGTCGCAGATATCGATGTAATTGACTTTGGCCTCAACGGCCGCCCTGGCCACCGCAACGGCGGTTTTGTAAAAGGGCCCCGCGCAGTTGACGACGACATCCACCCCTTTGATCGCGCCAACCATGCCGGTGTGATCGTTTACATCGATCTTCACAAGGGACACCTTCGAGCTGGCGCGTAATTTCTCCTGCACCCTCTCAGGATCGGTATTGATGTCTCCAAGTGTTACCTTTTCTATCCGCTCCTGTTTGATCAGGTCTCTCGCAACCCCCTGACCCATGCCTCCTGTTCCGCCTACCACCAGTACCTTCATTCTCCCTCCTTCAGATCGTGGTAACTTTCAAGCCGTACATTCGTCCGGCGATTCTCGTCCTCATTTGTTTATATCGAAATCCCCTTCCAGGAGTTCTGTAAGCACCCCATGAAGCTTGTTCGGGTGGTGTACGAAGGCATACCGTGTGCCGAAAAGCTCCCTGGGCTTTTTATCGATGAGATCGACCTTCTTTTCTCTGAGTTCGTCCATTGCCTTCGTGAGGTCATCGACCTTGTATGATATCAGGAAGACCCCCTCCCCCCGCTTGTCGATGAATTTGGCAACCTCTCCGTCAGGCGCCGTCGATTCCATGAACTCGACCGCCACCTCGCCGATGTAGTATCGTGACACTTTTATCTTCTCGGAATCGGCGGTATATTCGCATGCCGGGACAAGTCCGAAATCTTCCCTGTAAACCCTCTTCGTCTCTTCAAGGTCTTTTACTGCAAAACAGATATGATCGATCTTTTCGATCTTCATGCCCTGCCCCCTTATCCATTCTGTTTCGCCTTCTCTTTCAACGCCTTCAGGATCTTTTCCGGCGTGATGGGAAGGTCTTTGATCCTGACTCCGACGGCATCATAGATGGCATTCGCTATTGCCGGGGCAGTCGGAACAAGCCCTGGCTCCCCGATTCCTTTAGCTCCGAATGGCCCGGCATGTTCATCGGACTCGACGATAACCGCCTGGACGGGCGGTACATCCCTGACCGTCGGCATCTTGTAATCCAGGAAATTACCGTTCTTCAGGTAGCCTTTGTCATATATCATCCTCTCACCGAGCGCGTACCCGATTCCCTGGAGGCCGCCGCCGTAGATCTGGCCTTCGAGCAGCATCGGGTTGATCGCCTTGCCGACGTCATGGGCGGCGATGTAATTGAGGATCTTTACCTGCCCGGTCTCTTTATCCACCTCAACCTCAACACCATGGGCGCCGTAAGCATAGGTTACTGAAAGATTGCCTCTGAAGGTCTGATCGAAATTCTCGTTCGGCGGATCATAGAAATTCTCGGCCACGAGCATCCTGCCCCCCAGGGAATAATGGGCCTTGCGCAAGACCTTGCCGAAAGGGATGTTCTTCTCTTTATCGTTCTTCGAGAAGATGATCCCATCCTTCATTTCCAGCGCTTCCACAGGCTCGCCAAGGGTCTTCGCGGCTATCTCCATGATCTGGTCCCTTATCTTTTCGGCCGCGCCGAGGGCAGAGTTGCCCGCCACAAAGGTGGTCCTGCTGGCATGAGCCCCCACATCCCATGGGCACACATCGGTATCATTGTTGATGATGTTGATATCGTCAACACCCACGCCAAGCACTTCCGCAACGATCTGTGCGATAATCGTGTCCGAGCCCTGACCGATCTCGGAAGATCCTGTAATAACATCGACCTTGCCGTTGTCATCCACTTTGATGATGGTCCCGCAGCCATCAGATTTGTACACCCTGGCAGCACCGCCCACGTGGATCAGCGACGCCATACCGACGCCCCTGCCGTCCGCCTTCCCTCTCTTACCCTTCCAGTCGAGCCTTTTCACCACCTCTTCAATACAGTCTTTCATTCCGCAGGAAGTGATCTTGAAATTTTGAGGTGTCAACTCACCCGGTTCGTTTGCGTTGATCCGGCGGATCTCGTGGGGATCGATGCCCGCTTTTTCCGCAAGCTGGTCAAGACATGATTCAATTGCGAAGGTTGCCTGGGGGTTCCCGTAGCCGCGGAACGCCTGGCAGTAAGTATTGTTCGTATAGACGCATTTCGCAGTGTATTTGATATTGGGAACTTTGTAGAGGGATGATATGGGCACCATCATGACGGAAGGCGTCGTGGCCCCCCATGAAGTATAAGCGCCGTTGTCGAGGACCATCTCCATCTCGCGGAAGGTGAGCCTGCCGTCCTTGTCGCAGCCCTGGGATATCTTCGTGATCGTACACTGCCTCGGAGACGTCGCCAAAAACTCCTCCTCGCGGGAGAAGACAATCTTCACGGGTTTTCTTGTCTTGAGTGCCAGCAGAATAGCGATATATTCATAGGCATAGGTATCGAGCTTGCTGCCGAAACCTCCGCCTATTACGGCCTGAATAACCCTGACCCGTTTTTTCTTCAGACCGAAGGTCTTGAGCGCTTCCAGAAAATCATTCTGTGCCAGGGAGGGTATCTGGGTATTGCTGTAAACGGTCAGATTATTACTCGCGTCGAACGTGGCTACGCAGCCGCTCGTCCCAAGGCAGCAGTGCGTTACCCACTGAGTGCTGAAGGTATCCTCGGCAATGAACGCCGATTCTTTTTTCGCGGCCTCCACGTCACCGTGCACAAACTTCCAGGGAAGCTTCAGGACGTTTGACTTGAGCTCTTCGTGAATGAGCGCCGAACCCTCTTTCATCGCCGTGAGGGGATCGAAGATCCCGGGGAGCTCTTCGTACTCGACCTCGATGAGATCAAGTGCCTCTTCAGCAATCTCCAAGCTTACGGCCGCCACGGCGGCGATCTCGTCCCTGGTCGACAGTACTTTACCCGATTTGAGAGGAGGGTTGTCCTTCAAAAAACCGAATTTGAAGTTATTGGGAACATCGGCACCCGTGAGCACCGCTTTTACGCCAGGGAGCGCCAGGGCTTTGGCTGTATCTATCTTCACTATCCTGGCATGGGGATATTTGCTGTAAAGGATCTTGCCATGAAGCATGCCGGGAACTTTCAGGTCCTGTATGTACACCGCATCGCCGGTGGCCTTCAGCGGTGCATCCTTTTTGGGAACTCTTTGTCCTACAAATTTCAGGCCGTCCATGGTTACCTCCTGTCCGCAACGGTTTTTATGGCATCAACGATCTTCACGTAACCGGTACACCTGCAGAGATTACCCTCGATGCACTCCTTGATCTCATCTTCAGTGGGTTTTTCCTTCTCATCAAGGAGCGCCTTTGAAGACATGATCATACCGGGGATGCAAAACCCGCACTGAACGGCGCCTTCATCGACAAAGGCCTTTTGAAGCGGATCGAGGTCGCCTTCCTTCGTCATAAGGCCTTCAATGGTCACAATCTGCCTGCCTTCGGCCTCCATCACCGGATAGAGACAGGAATTGACCGCCTGGCCATCGATAATGACGGTACACGCACCGCACTCTCCATAACCGCAGCCTTCCTTTGTCCCCGTCATCTCAAAGACTTCCCGAAGCAGATAGAGGAGCGTCCACTTAGGATCGACCTCGACTATCACCTTTTCATTATTCAATGTAAATGTGATCTCTTTTTTCATCATCCACCCCCTACCATAGCCTGTCGGGCCATATCGTATCATCCGGCCTGATCACCCGGTCGACAGCCTTGAGAATTGCCCGTTTCGTCAGCACTTTTACCATGTCCCGGCGGTACCAGGCCTCGCCGCGAATACTGTCCCTCGGCTGCGATTCCGACGCCGCTATCTCGCCGATTTCTTCGAACAGCTTCTCGGAGATAACCTTGCCCTTCAGGGCTTCCTCGGCCTTCCTGGCCCGTATCGGCCTTGGCGCCACGACACCCATGGCTATCCGCACATCCTCGCATACAAGGTTCTCATCTTCGAGCCTCTTGAGAATGTTCGAGATGCTGTCTACGGTACAGAAGGCATCCTTGCATCCGACCTCGCTGCCTCCGATATCTATTGTGACCCTCGCGGCAACTCCCAGCATGGGGAGGTCCATTGCCTGCCGCCTCGTATGTTTGAAATAGGCTGAACCCGTGTTCTCGCCGAATGCAGGCATGGTAAAACCTTTAAGGATCTCGCCTTTCTCAAGGGCCACCTTGTTGGGCCCCAGAAAAAAATCATCGAGGGACATCTCCCTCTCGCCTGTTTTGCCGGCGATGATAACGCTCGCGTCGAGGACCAGAAGCGGGCATGCCGTGTCCGCTGACGGTGCCGCGTTGCAGATGTTCCCGCCCATGGTGGCAACATTGCGTATCTGCAGGGAACCGACCTTTTTTACGGCATCTGCGAGCGCGGAGTAGCGCCTTTGCACAAAGTCGTTCTTCGCTATCGTGTTGTAAGTAACAGCGCTTCCGATCCTGAGCCCTCCTTCGGTCTCCATATAGTTGAGGTCACCTATATTCCGCAGGGAAATAAGTCGCGCAGGGGCAAGCTTCTTCTGCCTGATAAGTACCATCACATCGGTGCCGCCGGCGATGTACTTCGCGTTTTCGAGGCCCTCCATGAGATCGATGGCCTCTTTCACAGTCTGAGGCTTATGGTATTCGTAACCTTTCACAATACCCTCCTTTAAGAATCCTTTCTGCTTTGAAGCTTTCTACGCATCCCTATTGTCATAAACCCTTTTCGTCTTGCGTTCCGACCGCGGAAGTGACCCGTAATCTTCCACCTCTACGTCGCAACTGACGAGTACCTGTCTTTTTACCTCTTTTTCTATGGTCTTTGCGATGTGCTTGTCGGCATCGTGGGATTTCTGAATTCCCTGGGCGCGCTCCACTTTGATCGTCATGTGGTCCTTGCCGCCCTTGTCTTTCCTGAAGAGCAGGATCTGGTATTCACTGCCAACGTCTTTGACATTGGAAAGTATCTGGTCGATATGACTGGGATATATATTCACGGCCCTGAAGATGAACATGTCGTCGCTGCGGCCCAGGATCCGGTCGTGGCGCGGCATCATGCTCCCGCAAGGGCATTCCCCCGGGATGATCCTCGTCAGGTCCCTCGTGCGGTAACGGATAAGCGGGGCGGCCTCCTTGCGAAGCGTGGTCACCACCATCTCACCGATCTCTCCATCGGGGACAGGCTGGAGTGTCTCGGGATCGAGGATCTCAAGAATGAAATAGTCCGCCCAGTAATGGATGCCGGTATGGTAGCGGCAGTCAAGGCCCGTCCCGGGGCCGTAGAGTTCCGTCATTCCCGGAATATCGAAGAGCTGGTCGTAGGCAACCCCGGAAAGCTCCGATATCCGGGCGCGCATCGCGTCGCTCGCCCTCTCGGAACCGAAGATCATCTTCTTAAGGGAGATCTTGTCCCGAAGTCCCCTCTCTTCGATCAGTTCTGCCATCAGAAGCCCCATGGAGGCGGTGCAGGTCATGGCCGTGGTTCCGAAATCTTCGAGAAACTGGCACTGCATGTCCGTGTTTCCGGGACCGATGGGGATAGACATCGCGCCGAACCGTTCGCAGCCATTCTGGAAACCCCAACCGGCCGTCCAGACGCCATAGCCCACGGCGATCTGGATCCTGTCTTCCGGCGTACAATCCGCGTATGAATAGCACCGGGCAAACATATTGGCCCAGTCGTCGACGTCCTTCGCGGTATAGCAAAGCACTTTCCGCTTGCCCGTTGTTCCGCTCGAGGCATGGATACGGACGACCTTTTCAAAGGGAACACTCCTTAGTGGAAAGGGGTATCCCTCCTGGAGGTCCTTGCTCGTCGTAAATGGCAGCTTGTGTATATCCGCAAGGGACTTTATGTTTCCGGGTTTGACCCCGGCCTCGTCAAGCTTTCTCCGGTAATGCACGGAACCGTTGTATGCATGTTCAACCGTCCATTTCAGTCCGTCGAGCTGGAGAACTTTCAATTCCTTTTCCGATTTCACCTTTGTGTCAAACGGCCGCTCCATAGTCACTGTCCTCCTCCCCATGACATACCTGCGATGCGGTATATCGTTCTAGTGTCTCAGTTTCTTTGTCTCTTCCTCGTCGATCTCGAGAGTCTTCGGATCGACCGCCACTTTATAATCTGACCGGGCGCTCTCAAAACTTAT
>DNYO01000274.1:9326-9673 GCA_003506795.1 Deltaproteobacteria bacterium | reverse complement strand
CGAACAGGAAGGCATCATCGACCGTGAAAAGCTTCTCGATATCGCCGGCAGGTCGCGCCAGGAGCAATATAAACTCGTCGAGGCCTACAAGCTCACCGAGTTTGACCTTCCCGGCGGAGGATGCCTGCTCACGGACCCCATCTTCTCAATGAAACTTAAAGACCTTATGGCCACAGACAAGGCCTATACGACACAGGACATCGAACTCCTGACCATGGGGCGGCACTTCAGGCTTTGCGCCTCCGCCAAACTTGTAGTAGCCAGGAATGAGAGAGAAAACGAACAATTGGGTATGCTTAAGGAAAGCCCGTACATCACCCTGAACCCCATCGATTTCAGGGGTCCCC
>DNYO01000274.1:0-9306 GCA_003506795.1 Deltaproteobacteria bacterium | reverse complement strand
GGCAGGGATGTACCGCAGACCGCAAGCGTGGAGATCAACGACGGCACACGGAGAACTTTTTGCTTTCAGGCGGAAGAAATCGACAGCGACGCCTTACTGGTGCAGCAGGAGACGGCATGAATTTTATCGACAATATTTACGTTATTCCCTGGGTCTCGTACGAGGCAAACAACTGCAACACAGTGTTTATCGATGGGCCCGTTCCGACTCTCATCGACCCGGGACACAAGAATTTCCTGGGAAACGTGGCGGGCGGCATGGCTAAAGACAGCAAGAGGATAGAGTCCGTAAAACTCGTCATCGGCACCCACAGCCATCCCGACCATATCGAAGCGGCGGACGCCTTCGACAAAGAGACAATGAGGGCGATAGGTAAGGTCGAGTTCGACTACCTCAATAACAGCGGGAAAGAACTCTACCTGATGACGGGCTGCGAAATTCCGAAGAAGCCCTATTCCTTCTACCTCAACGAAGGAACGTTCGACATCGGTGACACACGTTTCCAGGTGCTTCTTACCCCCGGTCATTCCCCGGGTTCGCTGTGCCTGTACTGTGAGGAAAAGAAACTGCTCATATCGGGCGACACAGTCTTCTACATGGGCGTGGGGAGGACCGACCTTCCCGGCGGGAATATGGAGGCGCTGGCGCACAGCATTACAAGACTCGCTTCGCTGGACATAGAATACCTTATCCCCGGTCACGGAGAGGCAGTAAGGGGAAAGGATATGATACAAAAGAACTTTACGATGATCATGGGTGAGTTCTTTTAAACCGGGGCTACGATTGTCATTGACAATTCCCCCCGTAGGTATATATTTGAAGTGTCAGTTTCATAGGAGGAACAGTGAGAATACCCGACGAATATGTCTGCAAACTGTGCGGATACTCTTTTCTCGATGGTGAAGTGCCTGAATTATTCTGCCCTAATTGCGGCAGCAGCCAGGTTGCTAAGGAGCTAAGCTATGATGAGTTCCTTGACGACGAAGAGGCTTTTGTAGCAATGATGCGGTATGATGAGTTTAAGAACAAGGGGGCTTAGGCATCCTTTCCGGGGGCGGGAAGACACCCGCCGCCTCCGGTAGAAATAGATATTGACATTTTCCGGGATTGGGTGTTTCATATTACCGGATACCGCTTGGATCCTTAACAACTGGACCGAGACGGAAGGCGTGAAACAATGATAACCTTCTGATACGAGTTCAGAAGGTTTTTTTGTTTAGAGACGACTATGGACAAGATAACCGTACCGGTGCTCAGAGGAATGAAAGGTAAGCAAAAGATCACCATGCTTACCGCTTACGATCATCCCACGGCGAAGATCCTCGACAACGCCGGAGTAGATACCCTCCTTGTGGGCGATTCCGTGGGCCCCGTCGTACTGGGTTATCCCAATACAATTCCCGTCACTGTCGATGAAATGATCCACCATACCCGGGCTGTTGCCAGAGGCACCAGGAGGGCTCTCCTCATAATAGACATGCCATTTATGTCCTACCAGGAAAGCATCGAGCAGGCAAGACGCAATGCCGGCAGGATGTTCAAGGAAAGCGGTGCCGAGGCGGTAAAGCTCGAGGGCGGCGTCAACATGCACGACACGATCAAAGCCATTGTCGACATAGATATCCCTGTCGTGGCCCATATCGGCCTTACCCCGCAGTCGATCCACCGCATGGGAGGATACAAGGTCCAGGGTAAGGGCAAGGATGTCGAGAAACTCCTGGACGACGCACGGGCTGTCGAGGCGGCCGGTGCATTCATGGTAGTCCTCGAATGCGTCCCGAGGCAGCTTGCCAAAGAGATCACCGAAATGCTGTCGATTCCCACCATTGGAATCGGCGCCGGGCCCGATTGCGACGGACAGGTCCTGGTTATACACGACCTGCTCGGCCTTCTGGGCGATTTCCGGCCCAAGTTCGTGAAACAATATTTAAATCTTTCCGAGGAGATAGACAGGGCTGTCAAGGAATATATCAACGAAGTCACGGCGGGGAATTTTCCCGACGACAGCCAATCCTTCCACTAACATGAAAATAATACGTACCGTCCCCGAAATGCAGCGCACCTCCGATGAGCTCAGAAAGGACAAACGCATTGCCTTCGTACCGACCATGGGTTACCTCCATGAGGGCCATCTGGCACTTGTACGGAAGGCCCGCGAACTCGCTGACGTCGTCATCGTCAGTATATTCGTAAATCCCATACAATTCGGCCCCAAAGAAGACCTTTCCCGGTATCCCCGCGACTTCGACCGCGATGCGGACCTGCTCGGGAAGGAAAAGACCGACATCATCTTTTACCCCGATGACGGCGAGATGTATACCGAGGGTTTTACTACCTATGTTGAGGTCCGCAAGCTTGAAGATCATCTCTGCGGAAAATCCAGGATCGGTCATTTTACCGGAGTTGCTACAGTGGTGGCAAAGCTCTTCAATATAGTAAAACCCCACTATGCCATCTTCGGCCAGAAAGACTATCAGCAGTTGATGGTGATCGAAAGAATGGTAAAAGACCTCAATATGGACGTGGAAATAGTTCCCTACCCCACGGTACGCGAAGCGGACGGCATGGCCATGAGCTCGAGGAACAGCTACCTCAGTGAAACCGAAAGGAAAAAGGCCCGCCTCATCAGCGCTTCACTCCGGAGGGCCCAGGAGCTGATAAAGGAGGGCGAACGCAAGACAGAAACGATCAGAAAAGCCGTTGATGATATCCTACATCAGGAAGAGGGCATTGAAGTAGAATATATAGACATATGTGATACCGGGACGCTGGAAGACGTTCCTGTGGTCGCAGGCAGGGCGGTCCTCGCCATAGCATGCCGCATAGGCAAGACGAGGCTGATAGACAACACCATATTAACGGAGGCATGACAAATGAGAAGGACCATGATGAAATCAAAAATCCACAGGGCGACAGTGACGGACAGCAACCTGGATTACGAGGGAAGCATCACTATCGACTCGCAGCTTATGGATAAAGCGAACATCATCCCTTACGAACAGGTCGATATCTACAATGTAACATCGGGTGAGCGCTTCACCACGTACGCTATACGGGGCGACAAGGATTCGGGAGTGATATGCATCAATGGCGCGGCGGCCCATAAGGCCAGGAAAGGTGACGTGGTCATAATCGCCACCTATGCCAGCTTTGAGGAACAGGAACTGGAGTCCTTCAAGCCTAAAAAGGTCTATGTCGACGCAGCCAACAAGATAAAAACGCAATTACTGCAGGCTGTAAACTAAAGGCGATTTACATCGCTTGAATGTTTCAATCGTTTGAGCGTTAAAGCAAAATCAATAACAGCCGAATCTCCACGCGAGATTCGGCTGTTTGTTTTCTCAAACTATTCCAAAAAACCCTACTTGAAGGCTTTTGCTTTCCTTATTCGAACTCTTTCTTAAAAGGTGCCTGCCAGGCATTCTTCAGATAGCCGATAGTCGTGTCGATGATGGTCGTGCCACCCAGGCCCTTGACGCGGAACGCGTCCGTGGACTGTACCTTTCCTATTACACCGAAGGGTACAGACGAGAACGCCTGTTTGAACGCCTCCAGGTCTTTCTGTCGTATGGTTACCACGAAGCGGCTCGCCGACTCGGAAAAGAGCAGCATATCGTCTCTGAAAACACCTGATGAGGGGACGGCACCGAGGTCTACCTCGATCCCCCTGTCGCCGGCGAAGGCACTCTCGGCAAGACAGCAGGCCAAACCGCCGTCGGATATGTCGTGGCATGACCGGATGAGTCCCGCCTTGATGGCCTTTTCAAGACTCTGGAAGGTCTTTTTTGCCTGTGTTCCGCGAACCCGGGGAGCTATGTTCCCTATCCGGCCAAACTGGGCGAAATACTCACTGCCCCCAAGCTCTGCGTACGTTTTACCAATGATTATAATTACATCCCCTTCATCCTTCATGTCCATTGTAACAACTTTTTCCACGTCGTCGATAACGGAAATGCAGGAAACGAGAACTGTCTGGGGGACGGAGATCTTGATATCGTTATGCATGTAGTCGTTCTTCATGCTGTCTTTTCCCGAGATGCAGGGGGTACCGAAGAGCGTTGTGTAATCGTAGAGTGCCCTGTTGGCACGGACGAGCTGGGCAAGTTTGTAGGGCCCTTCGGGGTTCTTTTCCGACAGCACGGGGTCTGACCAGCAGAAATTGTCGAGAAGCGCCATTCTTTTTAAGGAACCACCGGTAGCGATGTTGTTCCTGATCGCTTCGTCGATGGCACACGCCACCATGTTGTACGTATCAAACCGGCTGTACTTGGGACAGATACCGTGGCTGATTACAACGCCATTGCTGCTCGTAAGGTCGGGACGAACCACCCCCGCATTGGCGGGACCGTCGTTGTACCTGCCCGTCAGGGGTTTTACCACGCTTGAACCCTGTACCTCGTGGTCGTACTGGCGCACGACGTATTCCTTGCTGCAGACGTTCCAGCGCCCAAGAACCGATGCCAGCGCGGCCGCGTAGTCGTCCGGTTCCGTCAGGGGCTCTTCGTCGACGATCCTGCGCTCCCATTTTGCCTTGAGGTTCATCCTGGGTATGCCGCCGTGGAGAAACTCCATCTCGAGATAACCCACTGTCCTGCCGCCATAGAGCACGTGGAAACGCCCGGTATCGGTAAATGCTCCCAGATTCGTGGAGATCACACCCATCTTGCGGGAGAGTTCAAGAAACTCCCCAAGCTTATCCGGGGGCACGGCAACGGTCATCCGCTCCTGTGCCTCGGAAAGGAGTATCTCCCAGGGGGAGAGCCCGTGGTATTTCAAGGGGGCCCGCTCGAGGTCCATCATGCACCCGTTCGTATCCGTGGCCATCTCACCGACGGAAGATGACAGGCCGCCCGCACCATTGTCCGTGATGGAACTGTACAGGCCCCTGTCCCTGGCTATGAGCAGGAAGTCGGTCATTCGCTTCTGGGTGATCGGGTCTCCTATCTGTACGGCACTCGTGGGAGAGACCTCGGATAGTTCCTCCGACGAAAAGGTGGCGCCGTGTATTCCGTCCTTGCCGATCCTGCCGCCGACCATGACGATACGGTCTCCGACATTGACGCGTTTCAGGTATGATGCCTTGCCCCGTATCCTGACGGGCATGATTCCGCAGGTGCCGCAGAAAACGAGGGGTTTGCCGAGATAGTTCTCGTCAAAGACCAGGGAACCGTTGACCGTAGGGATCCCGCTCTTGTTGCCCCCATGTTCGACACCTTCACGGACGCCCTCAAGGACCCGCTTGGGATGAAGAAGCCGGGGCGGTATCTCGCCATGGTAATCGGGGCTGGCAAAGCAGAAAACATCGGTATTGAAAGCAAGTTTTGCACCCATTCCCGTTCCGAAGGGGTCGCGGTTGACCCCGACTATGCCTGTCAGGGCACCGCCATACGGGTCGAGGGCCGATGGCGTGTTGTGTGTCTCAACCTTAAAGGCAAGGTTATGTCTGCGATTGAATTTGATGACACCGGCATTATCCTTGAAAACGGACAGGCAGAAGTCGTTCCTGCCCTTCCTTCTGCGGATCTCCTCCGTGGATCCCACGACATAGGTCTTGAAGACACTGTCGATGGTCTCCACCCTGCCGTCCTCCTCGTAATCGATCAGCGCATTGAATATCTTGTGTTTGCAGTGTTCGGACCAAGTCTGCGCGATAGCCTCGATCTCCACGTCCGTCGGCCTGGGGTCCATACCGGCAGCCTGCCGGCCGGAAACGACGGATGGGTCCGCAAAGTGGGCCTTGACGGCCAGGAGCTCATCGCGGGATAGAGCCCATGTCCGCTCCCTGTTTACGAGCATCAACTCCTCGATGGGCATGGATACCACGTCGATATATTCCACCACGGGTTCCTTCGTTATGGTTACCTTCGGCACGTAGATTCCCATCCCGCCTTCCGCGTTGTAGCTCGCCGCGTCCTTGAGGGTGTAGCGGTTGATGAGAACATTGGCAAGTATGTCCACGGCGATCTTGTGCACATCGCCTTCCGTCAGACTACCCGTCAGAAAGTACATTTTCGAATTATAGACGGCCTCGCCGTTCTCAAACGGCCTGCCGGCCATGGCCTGGACAACCTCTCCGGCCGTCCTCCCCACGTTATCGGTGACACCCGGCTTATAGCCTACCTCGACGATCCATTTTGCATCGATAATGGGGGTTGCCTCGTCAAGAAGCCCCATGTGAATGACGGGGTCGACGAATGCGTCGTCCGTGAGGATGGTCAGAATATGAGGCTCCACGGCGGCGTCGATGGTATAGACGTCGACAACGCGGGCATCGTCAACATGGATGCCAAGGTCCGATTTGATCCGCCGTTTGAGCTTTTCTCCCGGAACGTCCCGAAGTCCTTCCTTGCATGAGATCTCTATTCTATGGGCCATGCTACACCACGTACTCCTTTAGATTTTTTATTGCCTCTGCCGCACGTGATTCATTGTGTATCTCGGCTGTCAAGATAATACCATCACCGTGCGCCTTGAGAAAGCTCTTGAGTTCCCGGAAAGGAAAGGTACCCTCTCCAATGGGAAGATGGTCGTCTTTTGCACCATGGTTGTCGTGAAGATGCATTTCTTTTATACGATTTCCAACAATTGACAACCATTTATCAAGTGATATCTTAGAAAATAGGTTGAAGTGTCCGGAATCAAAACAACAATACAGATTTTTAGTCCTGAAGTATTTGAACAGTTCCGCTAAATTGGAGGGTTCCTCTTCGAAGATGTTTTCCAGCATGACCGGGAACCCCTCCCCCGCCACCGCCAGAACTTCACTCCACGTATCCGTGCTTCCCTCCATCCAGAGATCGGAGTTTTCGCCAAAACGCCATTTGTCGTAACCTGGATGGCAGACGACCCCCATCGCTCCCAGGCGATTCGCCAAAGCCATCGTCTTCTTCAGTTTCTCTTTGGTGATGCTCCTGACATCCCGGTCCACCCCTCCGGGACTCAGGTCCATGAAGGGGGCATGTATGGTGCAGCGAATCCCTTCCTCCCGGAGAATCTTCCCCGTCTCTTCCCCGTGGTGCTCGTCGACTTCCTCGATCGTGCGGTTGTCGAAATAGACCTCCACCCCCACATCAAGCTCCTTGAGCCGTCGAATCCTTTCCCGCACCAGGCGGTACGGTGCATTTACGGTAAACATCATGGATTTATCTCCCCACAGGGGCAGTTTCAGGCCCCTGTCGTTATCTCTCTAATGACATCCTTCAGGGCACGGCAAACAACCTCGATTTCTTCAACTTTCATGTTGGTATGAAAAGGCAGGGCGACAATTGACTCCCCCGCCGCTTCAGACTGGGGGAACGCCCCCGGTTCGAAGCCGAATTGCCTCCGGTAGAACGGCTGAAGGTGGATGGGAGAAAAATAGGGTCGTGTCGGAATCCCTCTCTTTTCCATAAGAGTGATCACGCTGTCGCGCGGGATCCCTTCCCTGAGACGCACGACATATACAAACCAGCTCATATTGGTCGTCGTGGGCGCCAACCGAAGAGGTTGGGCCTCTTCCACGCCCGCCAGGACCTTCGTATATGCATTAGCGACGTCATTTCTCTTTTTCAGCATCTCTTCAAGTCTTCTTAACTGGACGACACCAACGGCGGCATTGAGTTCCGACATGCGATAATTGTAGCCAAGTCTTGAGTGGTTGAGCCACCCATCGAATTTGTCTCTGCCCTGGTTGCGCAGGCTCCGGAAAAGATTCGCCCACTCCTCGTCATTGGTGACAAGTGCGGCGCCCTCCCCCGTCGTCATCTGCTTGTTGGGATAAAAGGCGAAGGTTCCGGCCCTCCCCATGGCACCCACGCGGCGCCCCTTGTAGTCGGCCCCAATCGCTTCGCAGGCGTCTTCGATGACGATAAGATTGTGCTTACCGGCGATGGCCATAATGGGATCCATGTCGGCCGGCTGCCCGAAAACATGAACAGCCACGATAGCCTTTGTCTTTTCGGTAATGGCGCTCTCCACCTTTGCCGGGTCCATGTTGAGCGTCCCGGGGTCGATATCGACAAAAACGGGGGTCGCCTTTTCGAAAAGAATACAGTTAGCCGAGGCTATGAAGCTGAAAGGCGTCGTGATAACCTCGTCACCGGGCCCGACATTGGAGGCGATCATGCACAGGTGGAGGGCGCTCGTTCCGTTTGTGACCGCAACGGCATATTTCGCCTGGGCCACATCGGCGATGAGCCTCTCGAATTCGACGGTCCTCGAACCTATGCTCAGGTTCCTCGACTGCATGACCTTCACCACCGCCTGTATCTCTTCGGCGGTAATGTCAGGCAGTGACATGGGAAGCTTCAAAGCGGACGTGGGGACGTCAGCCGATTCCTCGCCCCCCTCCAGGAAATGCGGTATGGTCCTGCACGGCACAGGTATCTCCTGACACCTGGCCTGGATATTCATGATCGTTTGCTGGGGGGCGCCAGGCATCGCGATGATAACCTCTTCGATACCCTGTTCTTTCACTACTTCCGCAATACGTATCGTGGGCCCGAAAACAGGCAACCCTTGAATTTGCCTGCCTATTTTTGACGCTTCGTCATCAAGAAAGGCCATAGCCCGCAGCCCCAGCTGAGGGTTGTCCGCAATCTCCGTGAAGGCATGGACACCGGCACTGCCGGCACCGACGATGAGTACGTTCCTGGTTGGCGTCAAACCCGTCTTTTTCCAATCGATATCTTCCTGGTAATGCTCGGTTTCCTTCAAAAGGAAGCGGAATATAACCACGAGCGAGAGGTTTATGAACCCTTCGATAAGGATTGCCGGAGGGGTGAAGGACTGCTCCCATACGGGGATAAAGACATATCTCGCCGACAGGAACAAAACGACAGTCCCGCCGATAACACCCGATATAAGCCACACAAAATCCTGCGTCGTGGAATACCGCCACAGCTTCCTGTACACTCCGGCAACCGCAAGACTGGCAGGCCTCAGGATCATCGCGGCCACCATGAAGGGCAACACAAGCGACAGATAGGGCTCGCCAAAATGGGGAGGCCCGAAGCGCAGTACGGCGGCAAAGATCACGGAGATAAATGTCAAAAAAACATCGGCGAGAACAACCGGCCAGTAACGTATCTTCATAGAACGATTTTCACCTGCGGATGGACGACTTTGTTCGTAAATTATTACAGGTAAGATAAACCAAATTCTCCATAATTACCACAGAAAAGACGCCTCCAAAGACTCCTTGACTGTCGTGACGGCCCTTCATCTCTCCCTTCGACCAGCCCTCCTTTCCGCAAACAAGAGCCGAAAGACTGTCTCACACCCGCTTCACCCCCTGGGGGGGGGTTCGCTGGAGGCAATAAAGAGAGG
>DNYO01000021.1 GCA_003506795.1 Deltaproteobacteria bacterium | reverse complement strand
ACCTGGGCGATCTCTTTCTGATCCTTGGTTGGTTTTGAAAGCTTTTTCAGCTCTTCGACAACCACTTCTACTGCCTTTTCAATACCCCTCTTAAGTTCCATGGGGTTGTGACCGGCAGCCACGAGCTTTGCCCCTTCGCGGTAAATTGACTGGGCAAGCACAGTAGCGGTCGTTGTTCCGTCGCCTGCCACATCGCTTGTCTTGGATGCCACTTCTTTCACCATCTGGGCACCCATGTTCTCGAACCTATCCTCGATCTCTATCTCCTTCGCTACAGTTACGCCATCTTTTGTAACTGTGGGCGAACCGAAAGACTTCTCCAAGATTACATTTCTTCCTTTTGGTCCGAGAGTCACCCTCACTGCATCAGCAAGGGTATTAACACCCTTTAACAGTGACTCCCTGACAGCCTGATCATACTTGATTTCTTTAGCCATCCTTTGTCCCTCCTTCCTTATTAATCTTCTACGATTGCAAGAACATCATCTTCCCTGAGAATAAGATGTTCCTCGCCGTCGACCTTAATCTCCGTACCGGAATATTTTCCGAAGAGGATCTTGTCCCCTGGTTTTACGGTCAATGCTGCTTTCTGGCCGCTCTCGAGGGTCTTTCCGTCGCCCACCGCAACCACCATGCCTTCCTGGGGTTTTTCCTTGGCAGCGTCAGGAATGATTATACCGCCCTTCGTTTTTTCTTCTTCCTCGATTCTCTTGACAAGAATTCTGTCCTGTAATGGTTTCACCTTCATTGTTTCACGCTCCTTTCTTGGTTGTTAAATTAGCAATAGCGAAAAATGATTGCCAAAATTAATATAAGGATGTAGATGAGTTTTTGTCAATACCGGGCGTTAAATTTTTAGCAATAAATTTACGCCCTCTTTATACCATTTGGTGAATTGTTCGTTTTCCATGCGGTTTGCTTCGGGGTCCGAAATGATCGACGAAAAGACCTTTTCCTTGTCCAGCACGGTTTCATACTCGCGCTCTGCCTGAGAGGCGAGGCGCTCGACCATGGCGCCCAGGATCTGTTCCTTGCTTTCGTTGCACAGCCACAGCGACCACCACCGGTCATAGACGCCGCGGACCTTTTTTCTGTTCTCATCGTAGTAGCTTGCAAAAGACGGGAGCCACTCCCTGATCGTCTCCTTGGACTGGAAGAAGATCTCCTCGACAAAGGGAAAACGTTCGAGAACATCCATCTCGACGCGGATCTTCTTGATGAAGCCATCTATGATATCTTCGGGGCCGTGTTTCTTCCTGTAAACCTTTGACTTCAGCGTGTTCCATACCTCGATTACGGGATAGATCTCCATGTTCTTTTCGGAGTAGTTGACGGTTTCGATGTTATCGATGGCGTACCTTCGGGTATTGGGGATGCCGTACATCAGAAGCCCCAGCAGGTCGGATACGATATGATAAAGGAGCGACCTGTTCCTGGGACGCTTGGCGGGAAACATGAAGCAGATGAACTCGTTGAGTTCAAGCGCTTCCACGAGGTGGTCTTTTTTGGGTTCGTTGTGCATGTACTTGATGGCGTCTATGGCCAGCGTGATCGTGGACATGGATTTGAGGTCCTCCTTGTCCTTGATAAGCTCCCAGACGTCCAGAATATGTCTTCGGGGAAGCACTATAAACCTTCCTTTCTCAGTTCCTCGAGAAGAGTCTTCTGCTTTTCGGTAAGTTTCCTGGGGATATCGATGATAATCTCCACGTACTCGTCACCGCCCTGGTCGGGGATGCCGAGACCTTTAAGACGCACCTTGGAATGGCTTTTTACTCCCGGCGGAATAGTCACCCTCTTCGGTCCGTCGATGGACGGGACCTCCACGACTGTTCCGAGAAGGGCGTCGGTCAGTTTTACTTCCCTCGTTACGAAGAGGTCATTGCCGGTTCGCTTGAAAACAGGATGTTCCCCGACCTTCATGGTAATGTACAGGTCTCCGCGCCGACCTGTTGTGCGGTCCTGGTTTCCTTTGCCTTTCAGCCGCAGCTTCTTTCCGCTGGCGATCCCTTTCGGTATCTTGACGTTCACCTCTTCCGCGCCGAGCGAAATACGTTTTTCAGCTCCGTGTATCGAGTCCATGAAGGGGATCTCCAGTTCGTAGTGGAGATCAAGGTCCTGTGCCGCCTGAGGCCCGCGCTGCTGCTGTTCCCTTGTAATATAATCGCCGAAGTCCCAGGATTGCTGCTGCCGCTGCTGCCGTCCTCCCGCGCGTCTGCCGCCTCCCTGTCCGCCGAAGATCATGCTGAAAATATCGCCTCCGCCGAAGCCAAGGTCCTTGAAAAGGTCTCCCACGTTGAATCCGCGAAAGATGTCCTCTTCGCTGTAACGCTGCTGAAAGCCGCCCATCCCGAAGGAGTCGAACTGCTTGCGCTTTTCCTTGTCGCTCAGCACGGCATAGGCCTCATTGATGAGCTTGAATTTTTCCTCGGCCTCCTTGTTGCCCGGATTGCGGTCGGGGTGAAATTTCAATGCCAGCTTGCGGTACGCCTTTTTTATTTCTTCTTCCGAGGCTGTTTTGGACACGCCGAGAAGCTCATAGTAATCCTGTTTTCCTGCCATATGTTTTTCACCTCACGTGAACCAGGTATGTCCCTATGTCGCTATCGAGTGCGCGGGCAACGGCGGGGCATTTTACCTTCATTATATATACCACCTGACGTTCCTCGTCAAATTCGCTGATCGTTTCGAAATTGCCCATCCCTTTTGCGATGACGGGGGCGTCGCTCTTCCATAGTCTTTCGATCTCGCCCGCGATATCCTCCCGCGGCAGCCCGACATTTGCCTTTCCCGTGGAAATGATCCGGGGATGCATATCTGTAAGGCCGAGCCGGCGGACATCTTCCATGGAAAGGTCGTTCTGTGCCGGATGCTCCCTGACCGCGTAGAATACTCTTTTACCCTCCTTTTCGAGAAAACGCACCAGGGGAAGATCGAAGATGAAATCTCCCATATTGTCGCCCAGTATGAGTATTTCGTTGCCTTTAGTATAAATCGCGTCGGCCAATTTATCCATATCGCCGCGGAGAACCAGATGGTCTTGCCGGAAGCTGCCGCCGGTGAAGTAATCGGTGGAATTGCCCAGGGCCGACAGTCGCAGGACATCCTCAAGCGAGTCCCCCGGCGAACCCCCCAGTCCTTCTATGATCTTCAAGGCCTCCCTGTACTCGCGGTATTTTATGGTGGCGTAGGGATCCCAAACCCCGGTTGTTTGCCTGATGTGGGCAAGGAGGGTGCCGGCAATCGCCGGGGGGGTCGCCCCCTCGACGAACAACCCGTTGAGAAGCCGAAGCGACGAGTTCAGAATGCGGCCGTCGCCACCGGAAAGAAGCACCGTTTTCTCGATCAATCCTTTCAGACAGGCGCGGCAGGGTTCCTGTATTTTCATGACAGACAATAGAATATATTCAAACGACATCCATTTCAACGTCAAAGGACGCTGCAGGCCGACAGGGTGACTCCGCCCCAATTATTCTCTTCTATTCTTTTTTACATTTGCTATAATGAGGGCAAGGCTAAGGGGTGGTTTCAGGTTTAACCGGTTCTCATTGATTCTCACGTTCACTGTGGTGGCATATTCCACGTCGCCAGGCGCATTCTTCCGGCAATCTCGAGGATTCAACGGGGGCCTCCCCCGGGGATGCAGGTGATAAATGGCAAGCAAGGGGCGCTCGAGCGCTTATGTGGACTATCGTATTCTTGACCTGATGGCAGTGGCCGGGGTTGACGAGGCGCTTCTGGCCGAATGGAACGCGCTGAGATCGATCTGGCAGCGCTACAAGGAAGATCGGTTGTGTCTTGTCACGTCGGTCGATGAAATGGAGCTGGATTTCGTCATTCAGATGAACCGGGGTGGTCTGTGCGTCACTGATACCTTTCAGATCACCGATAATATCGATAATTTCGAGTGCTGGGATGGAGCAGACCGCAACGACACGAGCCACTGGCGGGCGATTGTCGATCTTTATGATCAGCTCGAGATCATAAGCGGCCATGACGACATGGTAGGCGAACACGAGCATCCCCGAGTGTGTGAGCACGTGGCCGCCGTCTTATGCGATGAACTGAAAAAGACAAAAGACGCCGTCGAGACGGAGGCATACGATGAAGAAACGGCAATCCTCAGGGATTGCGCCGCCGCCCTGCACAATGTCTACGACATGCAGCTCTGGGCGGACCTCAAACACATTCAATACGAGCTCAACTGGAAAGTACTGAAGGAGGTGTTGCCGAAGTATACACGCAGCGCTGCCCTGAATGGAGATGACGCTGCATTCAATAAAAACCTTCTCGGTCTTCTCAACCGACTCGTGAACATCGGCAAGAAAAGCTGCCCCAGGCTCCCCATGGCGGACAGGCATATCGACTTCGTTCTCGACATCGTCAGAAAGAAATATTGCCAGGAGACCATCGACCGCCATGTCTCTCACATAGCCCATTCCCTGAGAAACGGTATTGATTATCACCTCACGACAAACGGGGACATCATTGAAAAATTTGCCGCCGGAAAGGACATGCTTCAAAGCCTCATAGGAGGCCCTCCGATCCACCTTGAGGTCCTCCTCCCGACAGAGCTGGAAAAAAGGCTAAAATAAGAAAGGTTCAGGGTTTCGCGCTTCGGGTTCTCTCACTTCCACTCATCGGTTTGCGGCTGGGGGAGCTGGTACGACTTCAGGGTTTCTATGTATTTGTGGAAACCCTCGGGATCGTCTTTTTCCAGCTTTTCGATCTCGGGGAGTATCTTTCTCATGAGTTCTTCGTTCTGTACGGCCTCAATGGGATATTGCATATACGACGACCGCCTGATGAGGGCGTAGGCCTTCTGCTGCTCGGGAGTAAGGGCGAGGAACTTGTCGAGTTCGCTGAGCATGTAGGCCTTTTTCTCGTCAAGATACCCATCCACCTGCATGAGCAGATTGAGGCTGAAATCGCCGCATGAGAAATAGGTGTGCATTTCATCCAGCGTTTCCACAAGGAGGCGAATCTCGGAGACTATTTCGGCGTCATTCATGGTCACGAACGTACCGTCCTCGACGAGTTTGCGCATAGGTGACATGGGGTGCATGGCGAAGGTGCGCACCCTGATGAAATCGGGTTTTATCTGGTTCAAAAGGCGCGCCGTCTCGATCGCGTTTTCGGAACTCATCGTCCTGCCGCCTACCCCGGGCATTATGTATTCCGAAAGCGACATCCCTGCTTCCACGACCTTCTTGCCGCCCTCGACGATGTCTTCGGGCGTGATGCCCTTTCTGATCATTTTGAGGACCTTTTCAGAGCCGCTTTCCATGCCCACGTGTATTCTCGTGAGACCGGCTTTACAGAGCTGCTGAAGCTCTTCCACGGTCTTTCGTTTCAGCGTGGTCGCCCGGGCATAGGTTGTGATGCGTTCGAGGCCGGGAAATTTTTGCTTTGTATAGTCGATGATCTCGAGGATGTCTTCGGTTTTCAGGACGAGACTGTCGGCATCCTGCAGGAACGCAGATTTAATCGTGTTCTTGTAGGAGGCGTATTCCTTTTCCATGTTGTCGATGTCTTGTTTGACCTCTTCAACGGTCCGCCGGGAAAATTTGACCCCTTTATACGCGGGGCAAAAGATGCACTGGTTCCAGGGACAGTTCCTGGTCACTCGTATGAGAAGACTCTGTGCTTCGCTGGGGGGCCTGATCACTCCTTGTTCGTACATGTTCGTGACTCCTTGGACTCCATTTATACGGGCTTTTGCTCGGAGCGAAGCCCGACGGTGGCCATGTAGATGACTGTTTCCTCTTCGCCATCGAGATCCATGATGTGGTTTACATCATCATCGTAAAATGCCCCGACTGCACAAACACCCAGTCCCAGGGCCTCTCCGGCGAGATAAAGGTTCTGAGCGATGTGACCGGCATCGAGATATACGTAACGGTAGGCCCTCTGATTGTATTTCCACCTTCCCCGGGCGATGACCGCCGACCAGATAAAGGTCACCTGAGCACAGAGAACAACGGTCTGCTGCAGGGCCGCTTCGGTAAGCTGTGCCGAATACTCACCTTTCTTTAGAAGCTCCAGGTCGTAATCACCGGGCCTGAAATGGTAGATCCCCTCTTCAAGCCCATCAACGGCCCGGACATAAAGATAGGTCTCGACAGGATAGAGCCCGCCGGCCGAGGGCGCCGTCCTGAAGAATGTATCGCCGAATTGCGCGGTAAGCCCCTGAGTCGCCCACAGGAGCGCCGAAAGATCGTTGAGCTTGAGGGATTTATTGACAGTATATTCCCTGCGGGATCTCCTTCTCAGCAGAAGCTTCCAGAGATTGTTCTCGCCCCGCGCCTTCGGTTCGGGAAGTGAGATCCTGGCTATAGGGTTCGGGTACTCTTTGAATGTCTCCGGAATGGACCCCAGGTTAAACACATGGTTGGAAAGAGAATCGGGGGTATATTTCGTCTCATTCTGAAACCTGGTCCCGATCTCAGGTTGTTCCTTTTCCCTCTCGCTCACCTGCCCACCTTTTCACATTTTTTACTCTTTAATATGCTTCATACTTTGTAATAAGTCAATGAAGCAAAGAAAATGTAGGGCGTACGTCAGGATAGCAGCGACCAGCGTATGGCTTGCTTTCGATTATGGACAACGATAGAACAATAAAGAAAAGGCTCAAGTTATTCGGTCTGTGGACGGCTTGTTCCTCACGTTCCTACCTGGGCTTAGCACCAGTGAAAAACCAGAGGGCCTTCCTACTGCTTAGACCGAAAACCCAAGCCTCGAAGAGAATTTTTCCACCAACTCCACTCTCTTCAAACATCAACAGTCAAATAGTGGGTGGACCGCTTTCCGTTGATGTTATTGTTCATATAGCAGAGAATCCCGAATCTGTCAAACCGGGGATTCGATAAACGGGCCTGGACTGCCGTTTTAGGCTTACCCCTTCGGTTTGAAAATGGCGAGTTTGAATTTCCAGCCCTGCTCGGCGGCAATGGCTTTCACCACCTCGCGGAGTTTGCCGTATTCAAAACCGTATTTGCCTCCGAAGAGGAGATTTCCATGGGTCACTTCGGTGACCTCCACCCCTTTCTGAACCGTCTTCTTACTAAAAAAGCCGCCGGTCATACCGGAGGAGCTTTCTACCATCTGTTCCCAGAACGTCACCTGCTTCTTTTCCGGCTCCAACTGAGCTACAGCGTCGTATTTTATCTTTACCTTGAGATTGGGTGCATGCGCTCCCGTTTGTGACGAAAATTCAAACCGTGCCGGGTGGACCTGTCTGACCGAAAGGAAATCGTTGGCCAGATTCAGGAGTTGTCCTTCGATAGGTGACCCGCCAGCCGTACTTTGCTTTTCTTTTTTTTCAAGGCTGCTTCCGCAGTCCTGCCCAAGATGTCTTCGCCGCTTTTTCTGATCCCCGAATCGATCCGCTTTTGATAGAAGAAAATCATCGGGTCATAATTGTTTGAT
>DNYO01000119.1:4768-8244 GCA_003506795.1 Deltaproteobacteria bacterium | reverse complement strand
CTTCACGTAGTCCTTGATGATCGGGGTGCGCTTGGATTTCAGGCCGCGGCCGTGGATGACCTTAACGCATTTCAGGCCTTTCTTCACGGCGTCGCTCAGGAAATATTCGAATGTTTCACGGGCGCTTTCCATGGAAAGGCCGTGGAGGTCGATGACCTCCTGAACTGAAAACTCACCGTTGCGGAGCTTTTCCATGATGAGGGGATTGATGCCCTCTACGTAACCCTCCATGTATTCGGGGAGGTTGGTGACGTTGATGACGTTGTGGTCCGCGAGGACCTCCTGGAGAAGTTTCTCTTCCTCGCTTTCCCTGGGATGACTCGCGATGTGTGCCTCTTTTCTTGCCCGCATCCTCTTTTCACCGGGTGGGATGGTTCGTACACCTTCCATGGCCTCGGTGAGAAGATGCTCGTCGTCCTCCGCGGTGACCGTTTCTTTGGCTTGCGCCCGCGAAGGTTCTTTCTTGAGCGTGATCCGGTTTTCTTTCAGGAAACGGGAAAGCTCGGAAAAGGGTTTATTGATGGAATCGTTGTCTTCCATGAATCGGTTCTCTTCAGGAGAGTTCCATATCGGTGATCGTTATGGAATAGGTTTCAGAGGTCTCCTCAAAATCAATGAGCTTTACATCGAATGAGCCTTTTTCACCGGCTTCAACGGCGATGATGTCGGAGTAATCGCCAAGGGGTTTCGCATTCTTGTCAAAGAGCGTAACCGCGATGGAAAGCAGGGCCTCCTCCTGTCTTTCATTGACGAGCCAGCCGGATACTTTCGCCCAGAAGGGAAGGGCAAGCAGGCCGCAGCACGGCATGAGAGAGAGGAGAAAGACGTGGCCTTCAAAAGAGATACCATCGGGACACGTGATGTCCCCGCATTGGAGGTTTTTCCGATCCTGCGGGGTGATGCAACCGATCAGATTGTTAGTAGCTGTCATTGCGCCGCTCCTTGCATCGATCTTCATATTTACCACAGGAGAAGAACTTTTGACAACAATCAGCATTTATAATAGATTAGACACATGCAATGGCTTGTTTATCTTGTGGATTACGGCATCATCGGGCTTTTGGGCATAATGTCTTTTTTCTCAGTCGCCTTCTTCGTCGAGCGGTATCTTTTCTTCAAACGCCTTGACATGGCCCGCTACGACAAAGACAGGAAATTGTTCGAAATCGATATGACGAAGAGAATGTCCGTCATTGCCACAATCGGCAGCAACGCCCCTTACGTGGGTCTTCTCGGCACGGTTCTGGGCATCATGCTTACCTTCTCGACGATTGGAAGTCAGGGATATGTTGATGCAACGGGTGTCATGTTCGGACTGGCCCTGGCGCTCAAAGCCACTGCCATAGGGCTCTTTGTGGCCATACCATCCATTGTCTTTCATAATTATCTGGTCAGGAAGGTCAAGGTCGCCCTTCTCCGGTGGGATGCCGCGTATGCCGCTATGACTTCGGAGACGAAGAGCACGGATGGGCAACAAGGGACGTAGACCGCACGTGCGGTGCGGGGAATCGCAGTAAAATCCAGGGCCACGGGTATGGAAAGCGCCTGACACGATGGAAGAGAAAGAATTCAGCTATATCAATATGATTCCCTTCATTGACGTTATGCTCGTCCTTCTCGTGATAGTCCTCATGACCGGAACATTTGTCGCGACGGGCATAATCCCTGTCGAGCTTCCGAAAGTCTCCCGGGCCCAGGAGAAGGCGATGAAGACGGGTGTCATCGAGATCGATAAAGGGGGTGTCGTCTATTACCAGACGAAGCGCATCGAACTGGGCGGTCTGAGGGTGGCCCTCGCAGGCACCTCCCGCGATACCCCGTTTCTGATACGGGCCGACCGCGATATTGCGCTCCAGCGGTTTGTTGAGGTCCTTGAAACAGTGAAGTCCATGGGGTTCAGAAAAGTGAGTCTCCAGACCGAGGAAGCCAGATGATGGGAACCCGTTATGCAGGCTACGCCATTTCCCTTGCCGTGCATGCCGCCGTCGCTGCTGTCATTCTGAGCGTCCCCCTTGACATGGTTGCCCACCAGAAAAGCGTCATCCTTGATTTCAGTGTTGTCAAGGGAACGGGAGGGGAGCGATACGCGTCACCGCAGTCCGCCCGTGGAAGCGATGCGATCAAGAACCGGTTGTCATCAAGGACGGTCAATGCGGCTGAAACACGCCGGCGGGAAAGGGACGTCGGGCACCGGGCCGCCCTCGTGCGGCAGGACCAGGTTCCTGACGGGAAGACGAGTCTTTCGCACGCCGACCCGCAGGGGCAGGCGCAGGGGCAGGCAGCGGCTACCGGGGAAAGTGCCGAGGCCAGGGATGCCGTTTCCACTGCATCGGCAGGCAGCCGAGGAGCGACCGGACGGTCAGGCGCCAGGACGCTCAATTATCTCGGGTCCGGTGGCGCGGATGAACGAAACTTTTCTTTTATTCGCGATAAGATCATGCAGGGCATCGTCTATCCGGACCGGGCGAGGAGAATGGGATGGGAAGGCATGGTCACCCTCTCGTTCACGGTCCTCGAGAATGGTTCCATAGATGATGTTAAAGTGGTCAATAGTTCCGGTTTCCCCATCCTTGACGAGAATGCCAGGAACACGATAGCAAAAACAAATCTTAAACGAAAGGTGCCCGTCCGGCTTTACGTGCTTCTCCCTGTAGAGTACCGGCTCCATTAGCCCGGCGGCAGTGAGCGCGACAGTTTTCCGGACGGCGAAAGTGAACGCATGAAAACCATTGAAGACAACCAGCTGATACTGCTTATCTGGCGCGGCAGAAAGTATCTCAAGCGGATAACCGCCGATCAGTCGTTTCACGGAAAAGGCGGGATGCTCCGCTACGGCGACCTCATCGGCAAGCCATACGGCATCAGGATCGGGGATTACGATATCTTCGAACCGACTATCGAAGATATAGTCATGTACGGCCTCAAACGGGAAACCCAGATAGTCTTTCCCAAGGAGAGCTTCTTTATCGCCTTCCGCCTCGGCCTCAAGAAAGGCTCCAGGGTCCTGGAGGTGGGCACCGGCAGCGGTGCCAACACGTACATAATGTCCCATGCCGTGGGGCCCGGCGGGCTTGTCGTTTCCTTCGAGCAGGAAGAGCGGCATTTCAGGAACGCAAAGCGGAATATCGACCGCTTCGGCGAATGGGACAACGTGGAACTCCACAATAAGGAATTCAACGGATACCCCGATGGTGATTTTGATGCCGCCTTCATCGATGTGAGGGAACCATGGACGGTGCTGGAAAAAGTAAGAGAATCTTTAAAAGGAAGCGCCCCGATAGGCATGATCGTTCCCACCGCCAACCAGATATCGGATATCCTTAAGGCCCTGGAAGAAGGGTTCGGCGACACGGAGGTCCTTGAGATCCTCATCAGAAAATACAAGACCGTAGCCGAACGTGTCCGTCCCACCGACCGCATGATAGCCCACACAGGGTACCTGGTTTTCACACGAAAACTGGATACACTGGATGTGG
>DNYO01000119.1:4485-4658 GCA_003506795.1 Deltaproteobacteria bacterium | reverse complement strand
TTCCAGTATGATGAATCATAGAGGATGACGGGGAACGGCCTCATCTTCTTCGTCTGTATGAGGGTGACCGCCTCGAAGAACTCGTCGAGGGTGCCGAAGCCGCCGGGCATGACTATGTAGGCGACTGCGTACTTGAGGAACATGACCTTGCGGACAAAGAAGTACCGGTAGCT
>DNYO01000119.1:0-4445 GCA_003506795.1 Deltaproteobacteria bacterium | reverse complement strand
CCCAGTAGTTTGGCCAGTCCATACGTTTTGTCATAGAGCTCGTCGCCTTTCTGGCTGCGGGCGCTTCCGAAAACCGTAACGGCGGGGCTGATCTCGTTTAAGTTTTCGAAGCCTTCGACGAATTCGGCCATGATATGAAAAAGCCTCCAGGATTCCTTGAGGTTGATGTCGTCTATGACGTATTGTTTCTCCATCTGTTCCCCTTTTTACCTTGAGATTTTGGACGTTGACATATATTATTTACATACAAATAGCTTGTCAAACTAAAACGAATGGGCGAAATATTGATCGGAACAAGCGGGTTTTCTTTTGATGATTGGATAGGGGAGGTTTACCCGCAGGGCACAAGAAAGCAGGACATGCTCCCTTATTATGTGAACAAGCTGGGATTTAAGACCCTGGAAGTGAACTATACGTATTATGCCATGCCTTCCCGCAAGACGATGGACTCCTTTGCCCGGAGGACCCCGAGAGATTTTTCATTCGTCGTCAAGGGATACAAAGGCATCACCCATTGCATCGCCGATGACATTAAGGAAACGTGCCGGCTTTTCAAAGAGGGTATCGAGCCGCTGGGAGAAAACATGAAGGCCCTTCTTTTCCAGTTTCCCTACATGTTTCTGCCGACGGACGAAAACATCGGGTACCTGCGAAAACTGAAGGACGAATTCGCCGGATACACGTCGGTCATGGAATTCCGTAATTCCAGGTGGTTCGACGAGCGGTATTTCGATCTCTTGAGAGAGCTCTCGCTGGGCTTCTGCATTGTCGATGAGCCGAAGCTCAAGGGCCTGATGCCCTTCACGCCCGTTCTCACATCGCGAACCGGTTATTTCCGGTTTCATGGCAGAAACCGGGCCTGGTTCAGGGAACCCGTGGACGTCCGGTATAATTATTTGTATACAGAGAAAGAATTGAAGACCTTCGTACAACCCATCGAGGACATAGCCTCACATGCTGATACGACCTTCGTCTTTTTCAATAATTGCCATGAAGGCAAAGCGGCCAGGAATGCTCTCATGATGATAGAGTTGCTGCGACAGAAGCCGGCATTCGATACGGCAGCCAAAGCCGCTCCCCACAATTAACGCCAGCTTGACCTCGGACAGGCCTGTCGTCCCCCTGCCGCGGACTTTTTACACGGTCACGGCCGTCATCAGCCGACAGGAATGATAATCGGTCCGGATAAGGAGTTGCCATGAACAACGAGATTTTCAGAGAATACGATATCAGGGGAAACGTCGAGAAGGACCTCACCGATGACGCCGTTCGCAGTATAGGCAGGGCCTTCGGGTCCTACATGGCCGGGCTGGGAAAGAAACGGGCCTCCATCTGCCGCGATTGCCGGCTCAGTTCCGAACATTATCGTGACCTTCTTGTTGAAACAATGGTCGAAAGCGGTCTCGACGTTACCGATGTCGGGCTTGCCCCGACACCCCTCTTTTACTATTCGCTTTTCAACCTCGATGTCGAAGGCGGGATCATGGTGACGGGGAGCCACAACCCGCCCACAATGAACGGTTTCAAGGTCGCCGTCGACAAATCCACCATCTATGGCGAACAGATTCAGAATATACGAAAGATCATCGAATCCGAAAGATACACAAGGGGGACGGGGTCGTACTCGGAATATAAGGACATCGTCAAAGATTACTACGGATATCTGCGCTCAAACATAAAAATAGGAAAGAATTTCAAGGTTGTCATCGATGCCGGCAACGGTACGGGGGGCGTCATCGCTCTTCCCATCATGAGAGAGTTCGGTCAACAGGTAACGGATCTTTTTTGCGACATGGACGGCCATTTCCCCAACCATTTTCCCGATCCGACGGTGGAAAAGAACCTGGTAACTTTGCGGGACACTGTCCGCAGCGAAAGGGCGGATGTGGGTATCGGCTATGACGGCGACGCCGACAGGATAGGCGTTGTCGACGAACAGGGCGGTATCATATGGGGCGACTACCTCATGCTGATCTTCGCCCGGCAGATACTTAAAAAGCACAAGGGGGGGACGTTCGTTTCGGAGGTGAAGTGCTCCACGAACCTCTTCGACGATATCGCCAGGCGAGGTGGTGTGCCCATCATGTGGAAGGCGGGTCATTCCCTCATCAAGCAGAAGATGAAAGAGACCCATGCCCTGATGGGCGGTGAAATGAGCGGCCACATCTTTTTCGCCGACCGTTTCTTCGGCTATGACGACGCGATATACGCGTCTCTCAGGTTCCTGGAAATAATGGAGGAAGAGGACAGGCCCGTATCGGAATTCTTGAGCGATCTTCCCCGGACGTATTCAACCCCGGAGATACGCATAGATTGTGCGGACAATGTCAAGTTTGACGTTGTGCGCGAACTGACCGACCTCTATCGTTCCAAATATCCCATCATAGACACCGATGGTGTCAGGGCGATATTCGATGGTGGGTGGGCGCTGGTTCGTTCCTCCAACACGCAGCCGATCCTGGTTCTCAGGTTCGAAGCCGGCACCCCGGAGGGACTCGACCGCATCCAATCCATGGTAATGGAAGATCTGGAAAAAATAATGAAAAAGTACAGGTAATGGGTGATAGGTAATGGGTAATAGGAAAAGATTTTCCCTATAACCTGTGACCCATAACCCATAACCTGTTTCTTTGGAGCACAGCGAGAAAGAAACATGCTTACCATTCCCCGACATATTATGAGGCCCGCGCGGTATATTGGCTGCGAGCCCAATCATGTGAGAAAGGACCCGAAGGACGCCAGGGTTCGTTTTGCCCTGTGCTATCCCGATATATACGAGATAGGCATGTCGTACTATGGTCTGTTTCTTCTGTACGAGATCGCAAACAATGTTGAAGGCGTCTGGTGTGAAAGGTGTTTCGCGCCCTGGGCGGATATGGAAGATCATCTCAGGAGCACGGGTGCAGCACTTGCGACCCTGGAATCGAAAACGCCTCTTCATGAAATGGATATCATAGGGTTTTCGCTGACTTACGAGCTGAATGTGACAAACGTTCTCAACATGCTTGACCTCGGGGGTGTCAAGATACGTGCACAGGAAAGGGAAGGCAAAGACCCCATCGTCATCGGCGGCGGTCCGCTTATGCTTAATCCGAAGCCTTACGAACGGTTCTTCGATATTATTGTGGCAGGCGAGGGCGACGAGGCTCTCGTTTCAATACTGAATAGAGTCCGGGAGATGAAAGGCGAAACGAGGGACAGGGTTATAGCGGAACTGGCAAAACTGGAAGGGGTCCATTCCCCGTTTGTCTCTTCCCCCAATGTGAAGCGCCTTTTCGTCGGTGATCTTGACGGCGCGTACCATCCAGTTCGCCCTCCCATACCCACGGTGGACAGCGTTCATAACCGGCTCAACATAGAAATATCACGGGGCTGCGGGAACGGCTGCAGGTTTTGCCTTGCCGGGTTCGGCTACCGTCCTTACCGTGAGCGTTCCTTCGAGGCAGTAAAAGGGGTCATTGACGAAGGGCTTCGCAATACCGGTTATGAGGAGATTTCATTGTTGTCGCTGAGTTCCGGGGATTATGGTTCCCTCTTCGACGTGCTTGACTATGCGAAGACCAACTATCCGGGCCTGTCCGTCAGCCTGCCGTCGCTTAAGATCGGCAGTATAGGAAGCGCGGAGATAGCCGCCATGGGAGAGATGGCCCGCACGGGGTTCACCTTTGCCCTGGAGGCCCCGACCCCGGGCTTGCGTGCCCGGCTCAACAAGGACATAGACGTTGAGAATCTCGTGAGGCAATTGCCTCAGCTCAAAGCCCTTGGCTGGCGCAGACTGAAGCTTTATCTCATGGTCGGCTTTCCCTGGGAGACGGACGATGACCTTCTGGCCGTCCGTGACGTGATACTTCCATTCCGGGCGGCGGGCATGGATGTGAACCTCTCCGTATCACCCTTTACTCCCAAACCTCATACCCCTTTTCAGTGGCTGCCCATGGATGACGAAGACATCCTTATGCAGAAGATCATGCTCATCAAGGATGCCCTCAAAAAGACCGGTGCCCGGGTGCGATACCGCGATACCTCGGTCAGCATCGTCGAGGGTATCGTGGCACGGGCGGACGAGCGTCTTGCAGGGCTTTTCGAGTACCTTCACGGGCAGGGTGTACGCCTCGAAGCGTGGAGGGAGTTTTTTTCCTTTGAACCATACCGGCAGTGGTTTGAAGAAGATCTGTCGGATATGAGACTATATACGGGCCGCCGCGACCCCGCGGAGAAATTGCCCTGGGATATGGTCGACATGGGTTTCGATACCAGTTTCCTTCTGAAGGAACTGGAAAAGGCAGAAACGGGTGACATGACAGTGGATTGCCTGACTGGATGCGCCGCATGCGGGCTTGGATGCGCGGGGATTGAAAAAGGCCTCCGGCAATGCGAATCCGTCCGGGCCCCGTCCGATATCTCCATTAAATCCGGTGACACGGCCGCGCACGCGGTCGGTCTGC
>DNYO01000168.1:11486-11907 GCA_003506795.1 Deltaproteobacteria bacterium | reverse complement strand
ACGAGATCGGGGACATGAGCCTGAGACTGCAGGCAAAGCTCCTGACCGTGATAGAGGACAAGGAGGTTGCCCGGCTCGGATCGACCAAGAGGGTGCGTCTGCAGGTTCGGATAATGGCGGCAACCAATCAGGATATGGCGGATCTTATCGAAAAGAAAAAGTTCAGGCACGACCTTTTCTTCCGCCTCAGCACGATCTCTCTTGTGATACCGCCTCTCAAGGAACGGCCGGAAGACATTATCCCTCTCATTCAACATTTTCTCGGAAGATTGAACACCCGCTACCAATCGAACAAGTCCTTCGAACCGAAGGTGTTCCAGGCACTGTCCTACTATTCCTTTCCGGGCAATGTCCGGGAGCTTTCAAATATTATCGAACAGGCATATATGGTCAGCAAGGGGGACACAATATCCGTTGAAGA
>DNYO01000168.1:0-11358 GCA_003506795.1 Deltaproteobacteria bacterium | reverse complement strand
CTCAATCGCCATGTCCAAGGATTCGCGAAAGACATGATGCGAAAACCCGGCGGATATCACATAGACAGGACGGAAAGTGTAAGGATGAAAGACTCAACTAAACTCCCAAGGAGGGGATAATGAAAAGACTTTTGGTGTTATTGGTTGGTATCGCCGTCTTATTCGCGTTTACCGTGACCCCGGTGTCTTATGCTGAAGAGCCGATCAAGATCGGTATCCTCGGTGTCTTTACGGGTCCGGCGTCGGACATCGGTGAGCCGATGCTGCAAGGAGCCAAACTTGCCATTGAGGAGATCAATGCCAAGGGCGGTGTCCAGTGCGGGACGGTAAAGAGGAAACTCGAGCCGGTCATCGTTGATGACGAGAACAGCCCGTCAAAATCCGTAAGCGGCATCCAGAGGCTCATTAACAAGGACAAGGTTACGGTCGTTCTCGGGCCCGCCGGTTCCGGCTGCGCACTTGCCACCCGCCAGGTTGCCAACACGGCGAAAACCGTCATGGTCACACCGGCCATCAACGACGCGATTTTCAGCAACGACATGCCGTTCATCTTCGGCTCCGCATGTAAATGGAGCGATCAGGTGCAAGGTATCGTAGATCTCGTCGCCGGGAAATACAAAAAGTTCGCCCTGCTTCACGACACATCGGGTCTCGGCGAGGGCGGAGCCACGGAGTTCAAGAAGGCCTTTGCGAAGAGAGGGATTAAGGTGGTCATCGAAGAGAAGTTCGAGGTCAACACCCTGAATCTCATGCCTCAGATCACCAGGATTAAAAATGCCGGCGCGGACTTCATCTGCGCGAGCGTTGTCGGCGCCGACGCCATCACGATCGGAAAGCTGATGAAACAGATCAACTACGACGTACCTGTTGCGGGAAACAATGGCCTCGGTATGCGCATCACCCTGAAAGCTGCCGACAAGCTGGAAGGCTGGATCTTTGCAGACACAGTCGATGGCAACAAACCGCAGTTCAAGGAGTTCATCAAGAGGTATAGGGCCCGTTATAATGTCATTCCCACCTACCACCCGGCAACCCAGGCATATGATGCCATCTACGGGCTGGCCAAGGCACTGGAAAAGAGCAAGGGGCAGGGCGGTCAGGCATTGGCGGACGCAATGCGTGCGGGCATCACGGTCAACGGCGCCACCTGCAAGGTGGGCAGCTCATTCGCATGGAGCAGCACCCGGAAAAACGCTATCGACGCTTCCCAGCTCGCTCTCTGGAAGATCCACAACAACGACTACGAAATGCTGAAATAACTATCTGATACAGACCCGGGGCGGGCGAGCAATTCATCCCGTCCCGGGGTCTGACTCGCCCGGAGGAAACAGTGATTTTACAGATCATCATATCGGGAATAACAATGGGCTGCATCTACGCCATGGTAGGATTCGGGTTTGCCCTGGTTTTCAACTCCAGCCAGATCATGAACTTCGCGCAAGGCGAGTTCCTCATGCTGGGGGCCATGATGCACTACACGGGAACGGTAGTGCTGAAGCTCCCCTTTATCGTGAGCCTTTTTCTTTCACTTGTCACAATCGCCCTGGTTGCCGTTCTGATTGAGGCGCTTGCCATCAACCCTTTACGCAAGAAGGGCGCAAGTATCGTGATGATGGTCTGCTCATTCATCTCGTTCTCCATCATTTTCAAAAATCTTGCGGAGGTTATCTGGGGAAAATATCCCCTCGTTATTCAGGGTTTTTTTTCACAGGAGATCTTTAATCTGGGGAATTCGAGCATACAGTCCCAGAGTGTGGCCGTAATCGGCGCTGCCGTGGTTTCCATGTTCCTCTTGTGGTATTTCTTTTCGAAAACCATGTTTGGTATGGCCCTGGTGGCTTCGGCCTTCAATCCGAAGATGGCGCATCTTTGCGGAGTGAATGTGCGGGGGATGATCATCACATCTTTTATCCTGTCCGGGGCTTCATCCGCACTGGCAGGCGTCGTGGTTGGTCCGATCTCCTTCGTTTCGAGCTTCATCGGCTTCGATCTTGGAATAAAGGGTTTTTGCGCCGCGGCAATCGGCGGAATGGGATCTCCCGTTGGCGCCATTATCGGCGGGCTGCTTCTTGGTCTTCTGGAAGCAGTCCTGGGCGTGTATATTTCGACCGCATATTCGACTATTATGGCCTTCATCATCCTGCTCGTCGTACTTTACGTGCGGCCGCAGGGGATTCTGGGTGTTTCAAGCCGCTAAGTAAAGGGGAGTACAGGTCATGTTGAAAAAACTATCAATTGCAGCGTTAGTGGTCTTTCTGGGCATCTGGCCGATGTTCACCACCAATCCTTATTATGTTCATACAGCCGTCATGATAGGGATCATGGTAATCCTGGCTGTCGGCCTCAATCTTCTCTTTGGTTATACGGGCCAGATATCGCTCGCTCATGCCACTTTTTACGCCATAGGAGCGTATGCGACGTCACTTCTGGAGGTACATGCCGGACTCTCCTTCTGGGTGACGACGCCTATCGCAATAATTTTTGCCGTGATCGTGGCGATATTCATAGGTATACCCACCCTGAAGCTGAAGGACCATTACCTCGCCCTGGCAACCCTTGCGCTATGCCTGGTGACGACGCTTTTCCTGCTTAATGCCAAGTGGCTCACGAACGGGGCTGAAGGCGTTATGGGGATACAGGCGCCGACGATCTTCGGGTATCCGCTGCAAGGCGTCGCTTTGTACTATTTCGTCGCTCTATTCACATTAATCATCTTTATCATGATACGAAACCTGGTTAATTCGCGAGTGGGTATTGCCCTCGAGACTATCCGGGAAAACGAGGAGGCCGCCGAATCACTCGGTGTCAATGTCCTCTATTACAAGGTGATGGTCTTCGCAATTTCAGGGGCCCTTGCCGCGTTTGCGGGTTCGATCTACGCTCACCTGACGCTTTTTGTAAGTCCTGAGAGCTTTGCCCTCCCCCTGTCGATCGAGGTGCTTGTCATCATCGTCGTGGGTGGCCTGGCAAGCATGGCGGGAAGCGTGGTCGGAGCGGTCGTTATTACGCTTCTCCCCGAATTTCTCTATGAGTTTGAAGAATACCGGCTCCTTGTATACGGGGTCATCCTGCTTCTGGTGGTGATCTTTGCGCCCAAAGGAATAGTCGGCCTGTTTTCGTCATTTGTCGGTTTTGTCCGCGGGAAGTTAGGTGGCGAAAAGGTCAGTGAGCCGGAAGAGGCTGCGGAAAGGGAACAGGTTTAGGAGAAGATTTTTTAGATCTAGTTAAAGGAGCTGACAATGGAATTGCTTGTTTTGAAGGGTGTGAGCAAACAGTTTGGAGGACTTCGAGCGGTAGACGGGGTGTCCTTCGACATAAAACAAGGCGATATCCATGCCATCATAGGGCCGAACGGCGCGGGCAAGACGACACTCTTCAACCTCATTACCGGAGTATTGCCGGTAACTGAAGGCGAAATCACATTTGAAGGGAATGCGATCCATCATCTGAGGGTCCACGAGATAGCCCGTCTTGGTATCCTGAGGACCTTCCAGAACCTCAAAACGTTCAATGAAATGACTGTTCTGCAAAATGTAATGGCTGGACGATATACGAAGACAAAAACGGAGCTGGGGACGGCAGCCCTCGGATTGCCGTGGGGAAAGCGGGAATTTGCTGAGACCCGGAAGAAAGCGGAAGAGGTTCTGGAGAAGGTAGGTCTTTACCATCTGCGTGAGTCTCTGGCAAAAAACCTGCCCTATGGAAGGCAGAGGATCCTCGAGATCGCCCGCATCCTCATGGCCGAAGGCAAGATTCTTCTCCTTGATGAACCTGCGGCCGGGCTTAACCACAACGAAACGGAGGAATTGAGTGTTTTCCTGAGAAAGTTGATCGATGGTGGTCTGACGATACTGCTCGTGGAGCATGATATGCAGATGGTCATGAGACTCTGTGACAGGATAACGGTCATAAACTACGGCGTGAAAATAGCCGACGGGACTCCGGAAGAAGTTCAACGCAACAAGGAAGTCATCGAAGCATATCTCGGTAAGGGAGGCACACACGATGCTTGAGGTCAAGAATATCGAAACCGCATACGACCAGGTAAGAGTGCTCAAGGGTGTGTCCATGAGCGTCAAGAAAGGTGAAGTCGTCACCCTTATCGGAAATAACGGGGCAGGAAAGACAACGCTGATCAATGCTATAAGCGGGATCTTGAAGCCCAAAGCGGGCAGTATTGAGTTTGAAGGAAAGGAAATAGCGAAGGTTGCTCCCCATAAAATAACAAGAATGGGAATAGTCCAGGTGCCCGAAGGCAGACCTATTTTCGGCAACTATACGGTCTTGCAGAACCTGAGAATGGGCAGCTATCCTGTTTACAGGAAGATATCGAAGGATGAACTGAAAAATGACTTTGAGTTCGTGTACGGGCTTTTCCCGGAAGTGAAGGACCGTCTGGACCAGAAAGCCGGAAGCCTTTCCGGAGGCCAGCAACAAATGCTGGCTATAGGCATGGCACTTATGAGCCACCCGATATTGCTCCTCCTCGACGAGCCGTCCCTCGGCCTCGCTCCGATCCTTGTCGACAGGATTTTTGAAACGCTGGAGGTGCTGAAACAGAAGGGGCTTACGATCCTGCTCGTCGAGCAGAACGCGAACCTCGCCCTTTCATTTGCAGACCGCGGATACGTGCTCGATCTCGGAAAGGTTGTCATGGAAGGCGACTGCAAAGTATTGAAAGGGTCGAAAGAGGTACGGGAGGCCTACCTCGGCCTGGTCGGGAAGGCTTGTTAAAAAAGAGCATAGAACTGGCTGCTTATTTACTTCTCTAATTGTGAAGACTACTGCGGAGGAACGACATGAACACAGATAAGAGAGCCGCGGCGGCACCGCAAGAGGTGTCCACGCTTGAGGAATATGAAGGGTTGAATTTTACACAGGTGCTTGATGCGCAGGCGAAGAAGTATCCGGACAAGGTGTTCATTACCGACGGGAATCAGTCGTTGACGTTCAGGGAATTCAGCGACGCCACCGACCACCTCGCGGCGGCTCTGAGAAAGAAGGGGCTGCAGTCGGGCGAACCGTGCGGGTTGCTGTTCCAGAACAGCATACGCTATATGCTTCTGCAGTTTGCGATATTGAAGACCGGTGCCGTGATGATTCCCCTGAACACACGCTACAGGGCACATGAACTCAACTTCATGCTCGGCTTTTCCTCGGCCAGGTTCCTTTTTATGATCAATGCCTTTCTGAAGGCAGATTTTGTGGCAATCATGGAAGAAGTCCTGCCCGGTCTGCCGGACCTCAAGAACATATTTGTGGACGGGGGGACTCTGCCGAAGAGTATGACGGATATCGAAGAGCTTTTCAGCTATCGCGCAAGCCGGGAGGAGATAGAAACGTTGAAGGCGCAGGCCGTACCGGATGCCGCGCCCGCCTCGATACTCTTTACGTCGGGCACGACATCACAGCCCAAGGCGGTTGTTGGCTCCCACCATGGGCGGGTCTGGACGGGCATCCGCAATGCCGAACGCATGAAGATAACCGAAGAGGACGTGCTTCTCAATCCCCTGCCTTTCTGCCATGAGTTCGGCGGTTTTACCATACCCTCCCATGCCATCCTGTGCGGGTGCAAAATGGTCATCATGGACGTGTTCAACGCACAGCGCGCCCTTCAATTGGTCGATGAGCATCGGGTTTCCGTCCTTTACGGCGTTCCGACGATGTTTGCCTACATGCTCGACTCGCCGGACTTCAGGAAATACGACATCTCGTCCTTGAGGACCGGATACATGTCCGGGGCGACATGCCCGCTCGAGCTTGTAAAGGCGGTACAGGGCGACATGGGATGCAATGTCAGCGTTGCATACGGGCTTTCTGAGATCCCCTGCAGCACCATCAGCGACTATGACGATCTGCCCGAGGTAAAGGCGACCACCATCGGAAAACCCGTACGGGGCGCCGAGGCGCGAATTGTGGACGAGAACCGTAAGCCCCTGCCGGTGGGTACGCCCGGAGAGATAGCGTTAAGGGGCGGCAACCTTATGATCGGCTACTACATGAACCCCGAGTTGACGGCGAAAGTGGTCGACAAGGATGGTTTTATATATACAAGCGACATCGGGATGATGGATGAGAAGGGCTATCTCCATTTCCTTGGAAGAAAGTCTGACCTCATCATCGGGGGCGGTTTTAATATTTACCCTCTCGAAGTGGAGGAAGTGCTTTATACTCTCTCGTACGTCGAACAGGCGGCGGTTGTCGGCCTTCCCCAGGAAGGGAAGGACGATGTGATCGTCGCCTGCCTGGTGTTGCGCGAAGGAATGAGCGCCACGCAGGAAGAGGTGATTGATTACTGCAAGGGGCGGCTGGCCAATTACAAGGTGCCCCGGAGAGTGGAATTCATGAAGGAACTGCCGACGACACTCGCCACGAACAAGGTAAAGAAGCTGGAACTGGTGAAAATTTTAAAGGAGGCCCAATAATGTACGAGACGCTTCATTTCGATCTGGATGGGCAGATCGGTACATTGACCCTTGATGTTCCCGGCAAACTGAACGCCCACACAAAACAGATGAGAGCCGAGCTTCTCCATTTCTGGAGGGAAAGGCAGAACAACGAAGAGGAATGCCGGGTCATTATCATGACGGGCAAGGGCAAGGCGTTCTGCGCCGGCGGTGACATCGCGGAGATAGACGATCCAAAAAGCCCCGTCTACAAACAGACCCCCGAAGAACGCTATATAGACCAGGATAAGATCTCCGAGGTTATCCTTCTTATGAGAAGGGCCCCCCAGCCCATCATCGGCGCCGTGCACGGATGGGCGGTAGGAGGCGGTTTCAGCCTCGCGCTGGCCTGTGATCTGCGTGTCGGCGATCCCACCACCAGGTTCATCGCATCCTATATCAATATCGGCCTGACCGGTACCGACATGGGGGGGAGCTTCCATTTTCCCAGACAGGTGCCCCTGGCGATAGCGAGCGAGTATCTTTTGACGGGAGAGACGATGGATGCCGAAACGGCCTACAGGTGGGGCCTCATCAATTATCTTGTACCGGAAGACCAAATTATGGGAAAAGCGCGTGAGCTTGCCGACAAGATGATTACGAAATCCGTTCTCGGCCTGAGGATGACAAAAGAAGTGATCGGGCAGAACATCGGTTCGGCCAGCCTCGAAAGCGCTATTTATCTGGAGAACCGTAATCAGGTGTTATGCCTGGGAGCCAAACCGATCGTCAATCCCTTCAAAAGAGGGGAAACAAAGTAGGCTGACCGTGAAAACGCCTGCTATGCCTGCAAAGGGCAGGGCTGGACGTATGAACATGAAAGAAGGCGTCGAAGGATTCGGACCGCTTTTTGAACCCGTCAGGATAGCGGGTCTCGAGATCCAGAACAGGATCGCGATGGCCCCGATGAGGACCGGCGGTCTTATGAATCCCGACGGAAGTCTCACGCAGCGCTGCATCGATTATTACACTGAAAGGGCAAAGGGTGGCGCGGGCCTCATCATAACAGGCTGCACCCGGGTCGACAACACCGTGGAGCGGCTGCCGGGGCCGATACCGCCCGCCTTTGACGCCATGCCTTCCTACGGCGAACTTGCCGAGTCGATTCACTATTATGGTACAAAAGTTTTTGTGCAGCTGACCGCGGGCCTCGGCAGGGTCATGCCCCCTGACTACCTCGAGATCGTGGGCACTCCCGTGTCTTCGAGCGTCGGCCCGGCCTTCTGGAAGGAGTCGGTGCTGACGCGAGAAATTACCCCTGAAGAGATACAGCAGATCGTAGAGGCTTTCGGAGAGATTGCTGGCCGCCTCGCTTCCTCCGGAATCGACGGAATAGAGCTCCATGGCCACGAGGGATATTTATTCGATCAGTTCGCAACGGGAGTCTGGAACAGGCGAACGGACAGGTACGGCGGTTCCATTGAGGGCAGGCTCAGGTTTGCGGTAGAGGTGTTAAACGCCATCAAGAAAGAAGCCGGCAAGGATTTTCCGGTTATATATCAGTTCGGCCTGAAACATTACATGAAGGGAAGATCGTCCGGGCCCTGGTCGGGCATACTTCCCGGCGACACCCAGGAAGAAGCGGGCCGCGATATCGTCCAGGGTCTGGAACTGGCCAGATTTCTGGAGAAGGCCGGCTTCGACGCCGTGCAGATCGACGCGGGATGTTTCGAGAGCCGGTACTGGGCCCATCCGCCCGTATACCAGGCACATGCCTGTATGGTGGATCTGGCGGCGATGGTAAAGAGTGTTATCGATGTCCCTGTAATAGCTGTCGGCCGGCTTGATATTCCCGAATTGGCTGAAGGAGTACTGGCGAGGGGACAGGCAGATATAATAGCGCTCGGACGGGGACTGCTCGCCGACCCCTACTGGCCTATGAAGGCCAGAAACGGCGATCGCAGCAAGATCAGACCCTGTATCGGCTGCCATTTTTGCATGAAGAGAATCAGCGAGGACCGAAAGCCCCTCAGTTGTGCGGTTAATCCGGCATGCGGCAAAGAACGTTTACATAACACAATGTATCCTCCAAGAGTGAAACGGATCATGGTAATCGGCGGCGGGATAGGCGGAATGGAAGCAGCAAGGGCAGTCGCACTGAGGGGCCACAATGTCGAACTCTACGAGGCCGGATCTCGTATCGGCGGCCACCTGCTTCCAGCCGCCGTTCCCGTTTTCAATCACGACCTGGGAAGGCTCCGCGACTGGTACGAGGAGCAGCTCACAGCCCTGGGAGTGACGATCAAATACGGTGTGGAGGTCACGCCGGAGATAGTCAGGGCCAGTGCCCCGGATGCGGTAGTTGTGGCCACGGGGTCACGGCCTGTCAGCCCGGAATTGCCGGGGGCCGCAGGCGGCAACGTGACGAGCTGCATAGACCTTCTTCTCGGCAAGGAGAAATGCGGCAACCGTGTCGTTGTGGCCGGCGGCGGTCTCATCGGCTGTCAGGTCGCATTGTGGCTGGCAGGACAGGGAAAGAAGATCACGATTGTGGAAAAGCTTCCGGAGACATCGATGGGAGTTTTCAATGCGAATGAAAACATGCTTCTCGAACTCCTCGAACGAGAGGATGTCATCTTTCTTAACGGAATGCATATCTGCGAAATGACAGGCGAAGGAATAATTGTCACTGACGACGTGTACAAGACGGTATCGGTGAAGTGCGATACACTCGTGCTGGCAATAGGTCTCACGTCGGAGAGAAGTCTTTATGACACGTTGAAAATGGAGGTCCCGGAAATATACGCAGTCGGCGATATGAAAAAACCGGGAACGATACAGGAAGCCATCTGGGACGGGTTCCACGTGGGGCGTGCCATCTGCGCCCACGCCGGTTGATCCTCCTCTGAAGGCTTACAGTTGTTTTGATGGACGCACAACCCTTCTGAGAGGATACGATGAATTACGAGACCCTTCGCTATGAACTCGATGGAACCGTGGGGACACTGACGTTGAACGTGCCGGCCAAACTAAATGCACATGGCCGAAAGATGCGGGAAGAACTGCTTCACTTCTGGCGGGCCCGGCAGAACGATGAGGGGGCTTGCCGGGTCATTATATTCACCGGGGCCGGCAGGGCATTCTGCGCCGGCGCTGACCTCGATGAACTCGGTGACAGCGCTCGTTCGCTCGAAGAGATGTACCGGGCTACCGACGAGATGTCGGAGGTCGTCCTTCTGATGCGGCGGGCACCCCAGCCTATTATCGGCGCAATCCGCGGTTGGGCGGCCGGAGGTGGTTTCTGTCTTGCCCTCGCTGCCGACATGAGAGTTGTGGATCCGTCGGCCCGCTTTCTTCCATCATTTATTAATATAGGTCTCAGCGGCGGCGACATGATGAGCAGCTTCTATCTGCCCCGTCAGGTGCGCCTCGGCATCGCCAACGGGTATCTTCTCACCGGAGACGTCATGGATTCAGAAGCTGCATGCAGATATGGTTTTGCCAATTATCTTGTCGCGCCGGAAGAGCTCATTACCAGGGCCCGCGCCATTGCCGACAAGATGATCACAAAGTCCGTCCTTGGTCTCAGGATGACGAAGGAGACGATAAACCAGAACATATCGGCCAGCCTCGAACAGGCAATCTACCTGGAGAACCGCAACCAGGTGCTCTGCCTCGGCTCGCGGCCGATCATAAACCCCTTCAGGGGCAAGGAATGATAGCGGGACTGAGTCCGGTGCATCCCGTGAAACATGTGAAGAACGTTACGAAAATGAAGTCTGCTCAGTTTAAAAATGAATACTGTTCAGTTTTGTGAACAATTAAGGATGTCGGTGATATGTGAACGTAGTTACTTGCAATTACAATTACTTACGAGTGGGAATCATAGTAGCAGAAGATCGAGAGATTATTTTGCTTGACAGAATTCATAGAATGAACTAAATAATACTCACATTATTTATGAATCCTACTCATAATAGAAAAAAGGATATGACACGAGACCAGATAGTCAAGGCGGCCATCCAGGTATTCGGAGGGAAGAGTTTCCTCGAGGCCAACATATCCGAGATCGCGCAAAAGGCCGAAGTGGCTGAGGGGACGATCTACCAGCATTTCAAGAATAAGGAAGACCTTCTGTTCTTTATACCGCGCGAAAGGACCGCCGCTTTTTGTGAGGGCCTGGAGCTGCACCTGCAGGGGATTCAGGATGCCTCCAACAAGCTGGCTAAATTTGCGTGGTACTACCTTTATTTCTTTAAAGAGAATCCGGAATATGCCCGGATAGCCATGCTTGAATTGCGCGTCAACAAGAATTTCCAGAAAACAAAGGGATATCGTCTGTTCAGGGGCTGGTCCGATACACTTCTTGATATCATCAAGGAGGGTCAGGAGGAAGGCACCATCAGAGCTGATATGGATCTGCATATCATCCAGGAATTGCTGCTGGGGGTTCTGGAGCACTACGTAACGCGCTGGCTTCTGAAGGATGAGAAGTGGGATCTTCTGGAATTCCGAGGGCACGCAGTAGACCTGGTTTTGAACGGGATCAGGGCCCGGGACGTCCAGGGAACGCAAGGTGAGGTTGCCAGGAAGGAAAAACCTGCTGAAATCATGTCCGCACGAAAGAAGACCTTCAAGAATAAGCAGATGGTGTGATTGTGTGGACTTGCATTGAGTTTGGCCGTCAAGCCGTGAATATAACGGATTGTTGTTAAACTATTTATGGAGGTAGTGTAATGAAACGCTTGCTCGCCGTTGCTTTAATTGTTGTTTCGGCCGTCCTTTTCTGTTTTCAGGCACATGCTGCCAATGAGATTGTCGTCGGGTGCATATCTGACCTGACAGGCACCTATGCGGCATTGTCGAAACAGCAGGTGGATGCAGTTAACATGGCTGTTGATGAGATCAACAAATCGGGTGGAGTGCTCGGGAAAAAGCTGAGGGTCATTGTCGAAGATTCGGCAACAAGCGT
>DNYO01000272.1 GCA_003506795.1 Deltaproteobacteria bacterium | reverse complement strand
AGTGCCGTAATAATTCCAGGGCGCCGTGGCAAAAAAATCAAGGTACAGTATGCGATGATGCCTGAACGACAATAACCCGTCCAGCCGTGTGCCTGTATACGCCGCGAAGCATTTGTCAATGAACACCGAGCTGAGGGACATATTGATTATCCTATCCCACTCGAAGCATCGGTAGTGAAAATCCCTGTCCCTTTGCCGTATAATTTTGTCATCTACGTATGGCTCCCATGTGGCTTTGAAATCACGGATCGTTTCTGAAGTCGCCCTCACTATTTCAGTTTCACACTCGATGTTTTCTACGCTGTCGAAGGAGAGAAATTTCACGTTACGAGCATCCCTTTCAGCTTTGCACTGCCCGCCGTTCGAGCCCGCGGGTCCGGATATGAGATCAGGGAACTTTTAGCACAGGTTAGGCGATAAGAGAATAGGCGTAGTTGGTATTTCTGATTCTCGTGACGCGGGATGGAGCCTCACGTGAAAAGTATTTGACCGAACACACTGAAAATGTGGTACAAAGTAACAGCGCATTTCATTTTTGAGGTACGTGTGATGATCAGATCACTGGATGATTTTGCAAGGATTGCCGGGGAAAAGGGACCCAAGAAGTTGGCCGTTCTCGCACCCGAAGATGAGGAGTTCATGCGTGCGGTGAAGCGGAGCTGGCAGATGGGGTATATCGAACCCGTACTCATCGGCAACGCGGAAAAAATGGAACGGGTGGCAGACAAGGTCGAATTCGAGATCGGTGGTTTCGAAAAGATTATCAGGGATGATCGGCAGGCAATTGCTGATCTCGGGATACACATGCTCTTTTCCGCGGAACTGGATATCGCGAGCAAAGGGCAGATTCCCACCTCTTACATTTACCGCTCCATCATCAGGGAAGAGGGGAAAGCGGGTTCGGGAATGACCGTGAGTGTGGTCACCTTCTGGGAGATTCCGGGGCTCCGCCACCTGGTTGCCTTAACGGATACGGGCGTCAGCATCAAACCGGATTTCACGACGAAGGCCGAGATTCTCAAGAACGCCCTTTTTGTCTATCGTCTTCTGGGGTATCCAAAGCCGAAGATCGCCGTCCTTTCCGGCCAGCGAGAGATCGGCGGCACCCTCGCCTCCTACCGGGATTACGAATTGCTCAGGGAAGCCGCCGCATCGGGAGATTTCGGGGATTGTGAGATTATCGACGCGACGTCCTTCACCGATATCTTTCTTGGCAGGAACAGACGCCTTGCCGATCATCGCGGCGTGGGCATGGAGCAAATGCCGCACATCCTTCTCTTTCCCTGCCTCGATACAGGGAACATCATCTGCAAGCTCGATTTCTTCCTGGATGTCACCCGCTGCTCCCTCGTTGCAACCTCCCGGGGACCGGTCTGCATCCCTGCCCGCTCCGACTTCAGCGATAACATTGTTGAGCAGCTCGCCATGTGTGTCGTCGTGTCGGACAGGATGAAGAGGGAGGTGAAGTGAGATGCTGAGATCATTCAAAGAGATCCTTGAAGCCGCGAGAGAAGGGGCCGCAAAGAAACTGGTGGTTTCCTGCGCGGAGAAAAGGGATATGGATCTCCTCGGCAGGGCAACGGAGGCCGGCCTTATCATTCCCTGCCTGGTCGGCGACGGCAGCGCGACAGAAACAATGATCAGGGGAACCCTGCCGGCATCGCTGGATTATGAAATCGTGGACGAGAAAGATCCGGTCAGGGCCCTCAACAGGGCGATACAACTCCTCACGGAAGGCCGCGCGGATATTATTATGCAGGGCAGCACTGCCCACCAGGCGTTTCTTGATGCCATCCTGACCGCAAAAAAAGGCCTCCGGAAGGGGAAGCTTGTGAGCTACATTTCAGTCTTTCATCTGCCGAAACAGGAAAAGCTGATCCTCGTGACGGATACCTTTATCAACAATAATCCGAACCTCGGCGAAAAACAACAGATCCTTGAAAATGCCCTGCGGCTCGCGGGTATTCTGGGAATCGATACGCCGAAGGTTGCGGCCCTCGCCGCCATCGAGCAGGTAAATCTGAGCATACCCTCGACACTGGACGCGGCGATCCTCTCCAAGATGTCGCAAAGGAAACAGTTCGGAAAAGCCATTGTCGAAGGGCCCCTCGACATAGACTGCGCCGTGAGCGAGGCCGCGGCGGGACGAAAAGGGCTTCAGAGCGTGGTGACCGGGAATGTCGATATATACCTTGTCCCTGAAATCGATACGGGCCATCTCCTCGCTGAATCCCTCGTGTTCTTCGGAAAGATGGAGACCGCCGGGGTAATCATGGGAACGGAACATCCCGTGATCCTGAACCTTCCTTTTGTCTCCGATGAAAACAAAATCTCGGAGATTGCCCTCGCAGCCTTGATATGTGGAAAGAGAGGAAACGATGCGTAAGGAACCTCTTCTGCTCGTTATCAACGTGGGCTCCACTTCAACAAAGGCCGCCTGTTTCCAGGGAAAGGTGCCCGTGGTTCTCGAAACAATCCGGTATAGAAGCGAAGACCTGGCTCTCTATGCTTCTTTTCATGATCAGCTCCCCCGCCGCAAGGATGACCTTCTCACATTTTTACACAAACACGGGATCGGTTTAGACAAAGTGGACATGATCGTCAGCCGTGGAGGCCTTGGCAAGCCATTGCCCGCGGGTGCGTACACGATTGACGACGCCATGTGCAAGCACCTCCTGGAGGGAACATTCGGTAACCACGCCTCTGCCCTGGGACCGGCAATCGCGCTCGATTTATCCATGAGATACGGGATGCCTGCCATCGTGATCGATCCGCCAAGCACAGATGAGTTCCATCCCCTGGCAAGGTTCTCCGGCCTTCCTGAGATTGAGCGGAAAAGCGTCTTTCACGCGCTGAATCAGAAGGCGGCAGCCCATCGTCTTGCAGGAGAACTGGGGAAACGATACGAAGAGATG
>DNYO01000273.1:5165-5407 GCA_003506795.1 Deltaproteobacteria bacterium | reverse complement strand
GCGGTGGCGGTCATGCCGGGGCGAAGGAACATCTCCGTATTGTCCACTTCCAGAATTGTCTCGTAGGTGACCACGTTATTTTCCGTCTTCGCGGCAAAACGGGCCGCCTTGACTTTGGCGGGGAATTTCTTTTCGGGGAAGGCATCCACGGTAAAGATGGCGCTCTGGCCTTCCGTAACCTGGCCCACGTCCGCTTCATCGACGTAGATGCGAAGCTCCATCTGTCTCAAATCCTCGGCGAG
>DNYO01000273.1:0-5134 GCA_003506795.1 Deltaproteobacteria bacterium | reverse complement strand
GAGAGATCGGATTTGTTCGCTTTCAGGGTCGCCTCAGCTTTCGCAATATCAGCGCGGGCCGTCCCCTCCTGAGCTTTGGCACGCTTGAATGCCGCCTCCGCGGAGTCGTATTCGGCCCGGGAAGGGACCTTGCCGCCGCTGAGTTCGAGGCTTTCCTTGAACCGGTTCAGTTTGCTTTGCGTTTCGGAGACAGTAGCCTGTGTCTCCAGGAGCTTCGCCCGTGCGTAGTTCAACGTCGCTTCCGACTGGAGAACCTGGGCCTCCAGCTTGGTCGTGTCCAGTTTTGCAAGGACCTGCCCTACCTTCACTTTGTCGTTGAAATCCACGGAAACCGTCTTGATAGTCCCCGAAACCTCAGTGCCGACCTCAACCTGTTCGACAGGTTCCAGCGTTCCCGTGGCAGTGACGGTGACGGTCAGGTCGCCCTTCTTGACCTCAGACGTCCTGTAGCGAACTTCCGATTTGCCCGTCGATGCGTATAGGACGACCGCCCCCGTCAGAATGATTGCAGCCGCGGCCGAGGCAAGCCATATTGTTCTTTTCTTCAGACCCCTGCCCTGTCCCGCCGACCCGAGGACCTTCCTTATATATGAGGTTTCGTCATGAGCTTCTTCCATCTTGGGCTCCTTGCCATAAAAATTTTTCATCCACGTCTTCAAATTCTTCATCATGCTTTCTATGAAGTCGTAAAAGGTCCACGATTGGTTACAAGAAGAAATGAAGATAGGTAATAGGTAATGGGTTATAGGTCATAGGAAGGACTCTTTTTTTCTCGTTTTACCGATTACCCATCACCTATTACCTATTACCCATCTTCTCATCTCCTTGTAACCTTTTTTGCGGATGGTACGACTTAAGGGGAAAAGGAGCAGGTGAAAAAAGCTCCGTGATGGAGAGAATGTGGAAGGCGTTTGCGAAGTAAGATCGAGCACTCACGCGGCGGTAAACCCGCCGATGGGTCGGCGGGCCCTGGATATGGAGCTTGCCCTGGCGGGTCAGCTTTGTTATAACAGACCTGTATGGGTATCCGCCGTGATTGATCATATCGATAAGGACGAGCACGAGTCCTCCGACGCCGCATATATAACCCGCGTCCTCAACGGGGACAGGAACGCCTTCGCCTTTCTTCTCAAGAAATACAAAATGTATGTCTTTAAGATCGTGAATCGCCATATCCCCTATGAGGACGCCGAAGAGGTGGCTCATGACGCCTTCATACGGGTCTGGGAGTCTCTTGCGAAGTTCAGCGGGCCCGAAGGGTTCAGGCATTGGATCGCGGCCATTGCGACACGAACCTGCTACGACTACTGGAGGCGCGCCTATCGATCGAAAGAGGTGGCCATGAGTTCCCTCGGCGAACAGCACCGCGAATGGATCGAGAATACCCTGTCCGAATCGTCCGGGGGATCGCTGGATGATATCGGAAGGCAGATCGAGGCACGGGAAGTGCTTGACTGGGCATTGGCCAGATTGACACCGGAAGATCGCATGGTGCTGGAACTCGTCTACATGGAAGGATTGTCGGTGCGGGAAACGGCAGATCTGCTCGGATGGAGCACGGCGAATGTGAAGATTCGTTCTTTCCGGTCGCGCAACAGGCTTCGTAAGCTCCTTAAAGATGCCGGCAGGAAATAAAGGAGGCATGTCATATGAAATCCCTGAAGGAAGAGGAACTCCAACGGCTCGAAAAGACCCTTGCCGCCGCGCACAAAAGCCGCGGGGGGCCCGAACCGGGCGACTCGTGGGAAATGGGGGTCATGAACAGCATAGGCCAGATGCGGGACGCATCGGAGGCCCCCGCCTGGACGGATATGTTCGGGAAGATGTTCTGGCGGATCTGCCCCGTGGCATGTGCGATCGTCATATTTCTTGCCGTTGCCGTATACCGCTATGATGTGACCGGCGATCAGTATTTCGCCCGGATTGTGGCCGACGACAACGTCGAGCTGGTCCTTCTGGATGACAATGGTTGAGAGGAGAGATACCATGGACAAGATAAAGTTCATCGTCACGTTGGTGCTCGTTCTGCTGGTGGGGATCTTCGCGGGCTCACTGGGGACGCGGATATACTTCAATCACCAGTTGGATGGATCCCGGGCCGACAGGTCACGCAGTGCCGAGGACAGGGTGAAAAAGATCATGAAAAAGCTCACCGTTGACCTCAATCTCGATACCGGGCAGCAGGCCGAGATCAATAAGATACTCACAATGACGGAGGCAAAGGCGACAAGTATAAGGGCGTCCTATGAGCCAAGTCTCAAGAAGGTTTACGATCGGAATTTTGAACTCATAAAAGAGAAGCTTAATGACGAACAGAAGACCAGGCTGCAGGCGAGGCAGGAGAGGTTTTCCCGGAGATACACTTCCTATTATTTCAGATTGTTGAACACTGCACAGAATGCGCTTCCCGATGCCGCGACGCTGAAGGACCGCCTGAACCTTGATCCCGCGCAGCAATCGCAGGTCGCATCCATCCTGGAAGATCAAAAGAACAGACGGGCGCTCATAATCGGGAAGTATGAAAAAATGGACCATCCCGATCTCGCCACCGTAAACTCTGAACTCGCAGAAGTCGAAAAAGCCATGACGAAGCGCCTCTCCGACGTGTTGACAGAAAAACAGATGGTCCGTTATCGGGATGAGCAGTAGAGAGACATAACAATACTTCTTGCGGAGCTGCCCGTCCTGTCCGCCATGTTTTCGTACGTACTGCCCCCAGAATCATTGCGTGTCTAACATTTTCAGGTTGTTGCGGGCGTGTTCGAAGGCGGGGTCTATTTCGAGGGCATGGCGGTAGGCATCACGTGCGTCGGCTTTGCGCCCCTTCAGTGCATAGGCATAACCGAGGTTATTGTACGCCCTGGGGTTCTGAGGCGATTTTCTGGCGGTGTCCTCCCACAGGGCGATCTCGCTCTTGTACACGCAATTACGGGTAACGGTATAGCCGCCGAGAAGGATGGAGACTGTGGCCACCACAGTTATTAACCATCGGCTCCCCCCGGGGAAACGAAGAAAGAGCCACCCTATGGCTGCGCCGGCAACGAGAAAGATCCCCCAGCTTGCCTGGTAGAAATGACGGTCGCTGACACTGTCGATGCGCGGGATAAGAACATTTATCACCATCATGTGCAGGAGAAACCAGGCTGTCCCGAAAAATAGCCAGTACCTCTTTTTCCATATCCCGACAGCAGCCAGCGCCGCGATACAGACGAGAGTCAGCGATTGCACCGAGAACCAACCCACGGGAGGAAGAGTGCCGGGATCGACATTGAGTCGGCCCGGCATGACCACGTGCGAAAGCAGGTGGGCCGCCCCGTTTATCTGGCCGAGAAGGTTCTCCTGGAATCCTCTGAGGTTGAGACTATACAGGAGAAACAGGCGGTAGCGCAGATGGGCGAGGACGGCCACAGCCAGCACTCCCAGGAGCATCCAGTGGACCGACTGGTTCCCGAGCGCCCTTTTAAAACCGACGCGCCGCCCGGCGGCGGCTTCCCAGAGCACAATGGCGAACGGCAGGGTTATGCCCGTCTCTTTTGTCGCCACAGCAAGGAGAAAGAGCAAAGGGGAAAGAAGGTAGAGGCAGACGGGTCCACTCTCCCGGGTGCCTTTGACGTAGGCGGCAAGACTTCCCAGATAGAACATCGACATCAGAGACGCACTGCGTCCGCTTATGTATGTCACCGCCTCAGTCTGGATGGGATGCAGTCCGAAGATAAGTGCCGTCAGACAGGCGGTCATGTACAGTCTCTTCGCCGGCATAGCCTCGCGGCCCTCTCTGAAAAAGTATGCGGTAAGGTTGAAGACCAGGAGCGTGTTCGTCAGGTGTATGGCCAGGTTGAATGCGTGGAACCCGAACGTCCCTGCTGGTGAACTCCAGTTAAGGGTATAAGTCAGCTTGAGGAGCGGGCGTATCCCGTGGAACACGTCCTGCCAGAAGGCGGACCAGGAGTGGACGGCGGGGTTGAAGACGATGACGTTGTAGTCATCGAGCTGAAAAACCCCCTGAAAGGAGTTGAGATACGCAAGGACAACCGCAACGAGCGGGACAAGCGCGTACCGGGTGCGGCCCTCGCCCGTCACTGGTTACTTCCCGAAGAAATCACCGGCCTTCTTGAATACATCGAAAACACCCTGCACGGGGTTCGTCGTGTTTATCGGCGGCACAACCCCGGTGGGATTGGCCGACTGACCGCCTGATGGCCGTGAGGTGTATCGCCTGCCCGTCGTACTGGTGTCGGGGGCAGGCGCAACGGGAATTACGGGCTTCGGACTGACGAGTGTCGAGCCCGTAGCCTCGGCAAGGACTATCTCCTTTCCCTTGACGACGTGATAGACAATGGCCTTCAGATTATAGGTAGTCGCTCGGTCCACCCTGAGGTTCAGTGATTCGCCCTGACCTAACACCTTTGTCCCGCCTACGTACATCCATTTATACTTCAGGCTCCCCGAGATCCAGGGCGCCGCCTCGGCGCTCACCTGGAACTGAACGTTGTCACCCACAAAGGCGGCAGGCGGGTTGAACATGTGGACCCCTCTGATGACAGGCGGGACGTCCTCGATCAGCTTCGTATGATCGGCGTTCCAGTCGACGGTCCCGTGCTCCGATATATAAATGGGTCCCAGATAATTGTCCGCATCGATGGTAAACCACACCTTGCCGTTCGCATCGTACAACTGGGCGACAGTATAGGTGTGCATGCTCCCCGATGCCGTTTCACCGATATATTTCTTTCGGGTCTCCTCGGAGACGATCGAAAGGGGATTCCAGCCGCTCGTTCTGCCTATCCTCGCCCCCAGGAGGCCGAATTTGCCATTGGACTGCATGCTTTTCACTACTTTGGCAACCTCTTCGGCCCTGGAGTCCGATGCTTCGACGCAGGACTGGCCGGCGGGCACACGCTTAACAACGGTATCCCTTGCACCCGTCGATTTTATCTGCGCCTTAAGGGCCGTCTTGAAATCCGCCAGATTGAATCCCTGGCAGTACGCATCCGCGGCAACGAAGGAGAATAGAAAACAAAAAATCGCCATGAAAAGAGATTGGCCCTTGGTCATCGGTAACCCCCTTATGATTTAACATACCAGGATGATCGGAGTTCCCCGTATCGTTCACTGGTCTTGATGTTATCGGCCG
>DNYO01000262.1 GCA_003506795.1 Deltaproteobacteria bacterium | reverse complement strand
TCGGTGGAGACCATCAAGAATCTCGCCGGAAAGACGTCTCAGGGAACCAGGTCGCAGGCCGATCAGGCAAACCAGATATCCGTTTCGGCAGAGGAGATGAGTCAGAGCATCATCGATGTCGCCAACAACGCCAGTGGTGTCAAGGATGCCTCTACAAACGCCATGGAAACCGCCATGAACGGCAAGAAGGTCACCCAGGAAGCCGTCGCGGAGGTAAAAAAAGTCCAATCCTCCTCGATGGAACTGGCGAGCACGATCCAGAAGCTCAATGCGCGGGTCAGCGAGGTTGCCAAGATAATAACGATCATAGACGACATAGCGGATCAGACGAACCTGCTGGCCCTCAACGCGGCCNNCCATCGAAGCGGCGCGGGCAGGCGAGCACGGACGCGGTTTCGCCGTCGTTGCCGATGAGGTGAAGAAGCTGGCGGAAAAGACGATGAACGCGACGAAGGAAATCACGCACCATCTGACCACGGTCCAGAAAGAGTCCGAGGAAACCACCAGATCGATGGAAATCACCTCGGCCGAGGTCGAACGGGTGACACAATACATGCGGGAGCTAGAACAGTCCCTGGGCAACATTGTCTCCTCTTCGGAGCAGGTCCGCGATCAGATACTGCAGATTGCCACGGCCGTTGAACAGCAGTCCGCAAGCTCGGAGGAGATAGCAAAGAACATCACTTCTACATCGGGCATCGCGAAAGAGATCGAAGCCGTTTCAGGTCAGGTGATGTTCGAGGTAAACAAGCTGGTGGAAATCACGGAAGTGCTGGGGAACTCGGCTGCGCAATTCAAAATAAATGCCTGACAGGCAAAAAAGCCCGGCATGGGAGACAGGATCAATAAAGATGATTTTCCTCAAGCGCCTCTTTGCGCGAAGCGCAGACTCATGCGGGCCCTTGCTTTTCCTGCAGAAGCCTTTCCTTCCATTGTCCTATCTGCCGTCTGAAGGCCCTGCGTACGTCCGCATGGGCTTCCTGCCACTTAGGCCAGGCTTCGACGTTGGGTTCCACGCTGTTTCCCGCGATACCCGATGAGGCAAGGTCTTCGGCTATGTGTGATCGAATGCCGGCCTCCATCTTCTTGAGTTCTTCGACGCAGGCCTTTTCGATGAGCTTCAATTCTTTATAGGGCTTTTCGTCAACAGCAAAGCTGACGAACGCAAAAAGCGGACCTATTCCCGGGTCGTCTGTCGATTCGAACTCTTCAGCAAGAAGATCAAGGACGATCTTTCTCTTGAGGGCAGGGTCGCATTCGAGCGCATCAAGCTGGTCCCTTGTTTCTTCATCGTCCGCCAGGCCTTCGCGAAAGCGCCTGAAGATGGCCTTAAGGCCGTCGGCCGACTCTTTCAGGGCCAGCGATTTCTTTTCCTTGTCGTCCATGACGAGACCTCTGGTCTTCTCCATTGCCAGTTCGATGGCGCTCTTGATCTCCGCCATAATCACTCTCCCATATCTATTTTGCGGGTATCGGTCTTGTCATAATACTGCGGGCTGTATTCAACGGCCAGCGAATCTTCAATCCCGAAAAAATGATGACCGATACGGGTTCCGACACGGATCTTCATGCCTTTTTCGAGAATGGATGTCGTCTTTTCGCCCGTTTGAGGATCGACAAAGACGGCTTTGATCCTGCCGCCGACAACGTAAAAAACTTCCTCTTTCCTTTCATGATAATGGCCGGCCCTCACCTGACCTTTGCGCAGTTCGAAAAAGGCAATGTGACCGATATCTTCCCGGTAAGATATTTGCACAAACTCACCTTTTTCGTCGGTCCAGCGTTTTGCGCCATCCATTTCCTTCGTTTCGGGGAGGGTTTCGATGAAGACTTTTTCCACAATCATTCCGGCAAGAGAAAGGGGTTGCCGGCTCCCATGGCCGGTACGGTATTCTTCACAGGGGTCTCATTCCTTTTTCCAGGTATTTCTTTGCAAGGTCGATGTAAAGCTCCTTGCCCATCGTCCAGTACTCGATGTCCTTCGGGGCGATCGTTCGGATTACACGGATCGGGTTTCCTCCGGCTACGACGCCCGATTCGATTATCTGCCGCATTCTTACGACAGAGCCTTCCGCGATGATCGTGTCGGCCCCGACCTCACTGTAGATGCTGAGTATGGCGCCCATCCCGATAACCACTGAATTGCCGACCGCGGCGGCGTGTATGATGGCGCCGTGGCCAATGGTTACCCGCTCCCCGATGCGGCAGAATTTGTCGGGGGGTGCATGGACGACAACGCCCTCTTCCACGGCCGTACCGCTTCCGACCACGATGGAGCCGTAGTCTCCGCGCAGGATGGCCCCGTGGCCGATATAACAATTATCGCCTATGGCGACATCGCCTATCACATGAGCGATGTCGCTTACATAGCTGTCTTTGCCGACGGTGGGTCTTCTTCCGTTGTATTCATATAGCATTCGCTTTCCGCCTGTTATCCCTTATTTCTTCTTATCCGGTTCGACGGCACCCGGGGCAGCCGGAGAACCGGGGGCAGGGGCAGGGGTGTCGCCTTTCAACGCCGCCTCCAACGCTGGGAAATTCGCGCCTACAACCAGTTCTTTGCCATTGACGATGAACATCGGGGTGCCGTTCACGCCGGCGCGGCTTCCGATCTCTTTATGGATATTGAGAAGATCAGTTGCTTCCTGTTTTTTGCAGACAGTGTATTTTTGCGTGTCCAGCTTCCCTTTCATGGCATCGTCATACGCCTTTGCCCTGTCGGAGGAACAGAAAATGTACTTGATCTTGTTTTCGGCATCCTTGTGAGAAGGCAGCGGGAAGAAAAAGACATAACGGGTCACGTCTTTCCTTGCGTCCAAAAACGACGCGGCGCGGCGGCAATAGGGACAATCGGGATCGGTGAACTCTATAATCGTCTGTTTTCCGTTGCCGATCTTGATCGCCTTGTCCAGGGGAAGCTTCCTGGTATTCGCGACAAGCATTTCCGTCTTTCTCTCGTCCGTCAGGCTTTTACCCGTCTTATCAATGATCTCGCCGACAAACAAAAGCCCCTGTTCCTCAAAATAATAGATAATATCGGCGCCCTTTGAGACTTCGTACAGCCCCTTGACGACCGTCGGCCTCATCGAGTCGAACGGTATCTGCGGGTAGGTCTTCTTGAATGTTTCCTCATAGGGTTCCGCACAGAAACCAGCCGTCCCGAGAAGTACCGACAGGGCGATTCCCGCGATCAACGTGCATAATAGAGGTAAACTCTTTTTCATTCTTCCTCCGGGGTAATATTCAATTGTCCAATATATCACCGACAGGGGTCGATTTCCATGATATTTTCTCGTGATACGGGCACCAGACTTGTCGGGAACGGGCCTACCTGCGCCAGGCGAGGCGCTTCTCAAGCCAGCGGGAAAGGCTCGTGAACGCATAACAAATGATAAAATGGATGACGGCGATAAAGAAGAATATCTCCGTCGGGTAGATTATCGTCCGGTTGTCGATCTACGTTGCCGCGTGGTCAGCTCCGAAACCCCCACGATAAATACCAGAGACGTATCTTCATTTTCGGAAGGAAATGTAGAAAAAAACAGCTGGTAGTGGTTTATGGGTCACCTATTACCTATTACCTATTACCCATTACCTATCAACTCCACTATTCCCCTGATGTCGTCGAATATGTGATGGGCTCCGGCTTTTGCGAACAGGGGGGCCGTGGTTCTGCCGGTGAGGACACCTGCGGTTATGGTGCCGAAGGCCTTGCCTGCTTCTATGTCCGTTGGATGGTCGCCGGTCAGGATGGCTTCGGCCGGAGCGATATCGAGACAGGCAAGGGCGATGCGTACCTGTTCAGGGTTGGGCTTCACGTAGCGGGTATGGTCGCGGGTCACGATCGCGTCAACGTAGGCGTCCATATCGGGAAACACCGTCCGGATTACCTCAATGCAGGTCCGGGTGATGATTCCGATCCGTACGCCTTTTGCCTTCAGGCGGGTAAAAACGTCTCGCGTATAGGGGTAAAGGGCCTTTCCATTCGAGGCCTCGACCTCCAGAATACACAGTTCGCGGAATGCCTTTTCCTGGAATATGGGACCATCTTTCTGAAGCACGTCCCCTATCGCATGGATCATCTCGATGATGTACTGGTTTGCCTGAGAGGCGATCACATCCTCATCGACATATTCCCGCGCCAATTCCTCAATCCTTGCCCGCAAGAGCGAAAAATCGAGGGTAAGAGGGGTGAGGGTACCGTCAAAATCGAATATGGCCGCGCGTATCATGAGGAATTCCAAGATGCCCTGGCAAAGTGACTCAACATCATCCTACAAATCTTTGAGGCAGGTGACAGCGGCGGCCACGCCTGCGCCCATCGGGAATTCATATCCCAGGTCGGCAAGGGTGAATTCAATGGCTGCAACCGCGGTAATGACGTCATATTTGTCGGCATAGCCAAGGGTGGCCAGCCGGAATATCCTTCCCTTCAACTGGTCCTGCCCTCCGGCGCCTGTGACGGCGTATTTTTTCCATAGGGTCTTATATATCGCCTGACCGTCAATACCTTCCGGGGCGCATATCGCCGTAACCGCCGGAGAAGGATTCTTCGAGAAGATCTCAAGGCCTATGGCCTTCGCCCCTTCCCGGGTGGCCCTGGCGAGCATTTCGCTCCTGCGATAGACGTTATCGAAACCCTCTTCCTTGAGTATCTTAAGAGATTCCCTCAACCCGACGATCAGGGAGATGGCGGGGGTAAAATTGGTCTGGTTCGCTTTCAGGTTATCCCGTTCCTTCGCCCAGTTAAAATAGAACCTCGGTATCTTAGAAGCTTTATTGAACGCCCATGCCTTCTCGCTTACACCGGCAAACGCGAGCCCCGGCGGCAGCATAAGGGCCTTCTGCGAACCTCCTATCAGGACATCGATGCCCCATTCATCCATGGGCAGAGGGAGTACCCCCACACCGGTGATCCCGTCGACAATCATGAGCGTGCCGGGATAATTCCTGACTATGGCGGCGATCTCCTTTGTCGGAAACAATGTTCCCGTCGATGTCTCCGTTGCCTGGGTATAGACGGCCTTCGCGTCGGGATTTTCCTTGAGAGCCCTTTCAACCAAACCCGGATCGAGGGTGTCGCCCCAGGGAAGATCGATGTTGACGCACCTGATCCCGTAGGCCCTGCCGATCTCCGCCCAGCGTTCCCCGAATTTGCCGCTGCGCACTACAATGGCCGCGTCACCCGGAGAAAGCATATTTGTTATCGCGCCTTCCATCGCACCGGTACCCGATGAAGAGAAGATGAGCACCTCGTTGGCCGTGCCGAAAAGATGCTTCAAGTTTTCCCTGACTTCCTCCACCACTGTTTCAAAGAGGGGATTACGATGGTGGATCATAGGTTCCGCCATCTTCAATAACACTTCCGGCGGGATCTGGGTTGGTCCCGGCGCGAGTAAGTACCGTTTCTGCATTGTCGATCTCCTGAATTTTAATGCTAGTTTCTAACAAATTCGCCTTAAAACCGTCAAGCAAAATGATATTACAAAAGAATTCCCGTTTATGCTATATTTTCACCTGTGTGATTTGATTCCTTCGGCAGAGCGATAACAGGAGGTAATAATGGCGCAGGGTCCATACACCGATATAGTGATCGATCATTTTGAGAACCCCAGGAACATGGGCGAGATGGAAAGAGCCGACGGCATGGCGCAGGTCGGCAACCCTACCTGCGGCGATGTGACGAAGATCTTCCTCAAGATCGAAAACGACCGCATAGTGGACGTAAAATTCAAGACCTTCGGTTGTGCCGCCGCCATCGCATCGAGCAGCATGACTACGGAACTGATAAAGGGAAAGACCTTGGATGAGGCCCTGAAGCTCACAAACGAGACCGTTGCGCGGGAGCTTGGCGGGCTCCCTGCCGCAAAACAGCATTGTTCCGTCATGGCTGAAGAGGCCTTGAGGGCGGCCATCGAAGACTACAGGAAGAAACAGGGTAAATAACGGCGGGCGATGACGGAATTTCATGTCAGGACATCGAAGAAGGTCGAGGCGCTGGACATTACCGAACGGGTAGTGAACGCTGTAAAAGGACGCACCGGGAAGATCCTCCATGTATATACGCCCCACACGACCTGCGCCGTAACTATAAATGAAGATGCCGACCCCGACGTCATGCGAGATATCATCGAATCCCTTGGGAGACTCGTGCCATCGGAATATCCTTACCGTCACAGAGAGGGGAATTCAGACGCCCACATCAAGGCGGTACTCGTCGGCGCTTCGGTGAGCATCCCTTTTTCCGGGAACACCCCTGCCCCCACCCCGGCCCTTGGGACATGGCAAGGTATCTTCCTCATGGAATTTGACGGACCGAGGGAACGAAAAGTTCTGGTCACCCTCGCATAGCTTCGCCGGGGATGCCGGACAAGGAAAATAAATGGAGAAACCAATGAAAAAAGCAAAGATAGTATGCGGCATCGCATTATGCCTCATCCTCTTTTGTGTTTTCGCGGCATCCGTATATGCCAAAAACGAAAAGGCCGCAACTCCCAGAGAACCCGGTGTTTACATAAAGACCACCAAGGGCTTGATCAGGCTGCTGCCCAATATTGTTTTCGATGAAAATGGTGTCTTCTTCGTCGAGTCAAATGACCCGGCCCACTTTTTTCTGAAGGATTTTCAATATTTCGTTCTCTATGGCAAGCACGACATGAGCGTCCTCACCGTAAACCCAATGGGTTTCTACCAGCCATCGGCGCTTGGCAAACCCCGCTTTGCATTCGGTAAGGACATTGAACTCGATGTCAAGCCGCAGGGAAAAGACATGTATATAGTCAAACCGAAAGGACTGCTTGGCAGGGGATACTACAGCATCTGGATCAACGAAACTGCGTGGGATTTCATGCTGGACTAGACGCGGTTTCTGGTTTCGAGGAAAAAGCATAATCCACTATATAAATACGGGCATACACATGGCTTGAGGTACGTCGCTGCCCGAAAGCGCCTGTTGCTATTTTTGTCGGGCAGTTGTGAACGGCGCTGAGGCGTGAGCTTCCGGCATGGGTAATGCGGGACAGTCGATACAAATCCGGAATGGGTATGCGGGATAGATGGTTCTTAACGTTGGTGGTCATGACAGCGTGTCTGGCGATGGCAACCGTTCTACAGGCCGGGGACAACTATAAAGGCTACGTCAACGGCACGGTATTCATCACGGCGGCAGAGCTGAATGAGATCATCCAATCCAAAGACCCCGGACTCATTGTCGTAGCGATCGCAAACGCGAAAGACTACCATCTGGGCCACATACCCGGAGCAGTGAGACTCTGGCGCCCGGACTACGAAGCGGACCCCGGAACCCAGGGCGGGGTAACCGACAACATAATCCCCTCCGAAGGCTTCACAAAACTCATGCGCAGTGTCGGCGTGAACCCCGCTTCAAAGGTTGTTCTGTACGACCACAAGTATGACGCGAGCCGAATCTGGTGGGCCTTTTACTATTACGGTAAGACCGATGTCAGGGTGCTCGATGGCGGAATGAAGGCATGGAAGGATGCGGGCTATTCAACAGAATTCCTCCCGGCCGGAAACCGGGTCCCCGGTACGTGGACTGCAAAAATCACATATCCGGCAATGCGCGTGGACACGTCGGACATACTGGCGCTTAAGGACCGCAAAGATGCTCAACTCTGGGACACGCGGGGCGACCTGGAATTTTGCGGCAAAGAGATCGTGCGGGGAGCCCATCGCGCAGGCCGCATACCGTGGGCGGTGCAGGCAGACTATACTCATGTAAAAAATAAAACGAATGATGCTGAGTGGCGAACTGCAAGCGAGGTCCATAAGACCATGAAGGAATTGGGTTTTGACCGTAGGAAACAACAATACTTTACCTGTCAGTCAGGCGTGCGCACAACGCAATGGATACTTACGCTCTATGCGATGGGCTGGCCGATGGAGAACCTCCATAACCATGACAGTTCATGGATCGGGTGGAGCATGGACATGCACCTTCCCATTAAGACCGGTTGTCCGGACACCGCACCTGCCCCCCGGCAAAAGTGACCGCATCACCAGCCGTACACGGTGTTTCGGCAAGTCTCGAGACAATCAATGGCAATGCAACGAACTGTTTCCTGGAAGGGGGAATTTGGAGGCGGCATCCGGATTTGAACCGGAGAATAACGGTTTTGCAGGCTTGTCTGAGAGGAGGCGATGAAATGGCCGATGATCGTTGTTGATTAATATTACAGGGAGAAAATGTTCAGACAGGGGGTGGCAAAATGATGCTGTTACCCCCTGTTCTTTCTTGTCAACTGCACAAAGAATGCACACTTACACATATGGTCTCGTGAATAGGAACCACATCTTATGAGGATGCCCGGGATCGTGCTGTAGCGGCAGCCAGCTGGCTCCTAAGTGCCAAAATAAACAATTTGTAGACCCTTGATATTCGATCTGATTTCTCATAACTCGTAGAGGCAGAAAGCTTTTCCCCATTCCATGCGGTCCGATAGGTTCTATCTATCCCGGCCTTTTTGGGTCTCTTTTATCACGATTTTATCACACAAAAGATCTCCTTGGAATCGCGTCAAGTTTCGACGTGTTTTCCTTGGTCCAAAGCCGCCACATTCCCCCTGAACACCTCTAGATTGGCAAACTCCTTACGCCAATCCGATTATCCTCGATTACTACAACGCTTCCCTTTCTCGGGTGCATCCTGAACAGAAGAGAGCTTCTGAACGACAAGTTGTACCTGCGGGTGGCACCCGAACCTGCGTCGGAATAATGTCACGGAGGGCCTATTATCAGTGCGGTTGGAGAGAATTGTGCCAAAATCCGTGTCGTGGAAAAAGGATGCAGTCTTCCAAGGCCGCACGTTCAAGGATGATCTGATCACCGGTGTCCTGTAATCCGCATTCCCGAACGCGGTCGGCCTCATAACCGGATTCTCTTGGCCCTTGCGCAAAGAATGATTATAGGGCATTGTCGACGAGGAATCTCGCGACGCCATCGCCAAGGATGTTCTCTTTCGGCGACTGCCTCGGCAGCAAACCGGAGAGCCTCTGCCTTGTTCTCTTCCTCAAGATCGGGGTAAGCGGTAAGAATCTCGGCATTCGTCATTCCGTCAGCTACCATCTCTACTACGGTTGCCACCGTGATTCTTAAGACCCAGATACATGGCACGCGCCCATCTGATTTTGCCCGATACGTCCATCTCCGCTCTATGACAACGAACCATAACCCGATTCTATTCATTGCATCCAGGTTTCCGGCTTTGTTCCCTGGCATTTCTGCCATACGCCAATCAAACTACTGTTATCAACAAAAATCAAATGAAGTTTGAAAAAGTCTTGTCTTTTTTTCACCGCTGTGGTGAAATTGGGTGAAACGGTTCCAAGCGGTGCTCAAAAAATAAGGATAGTGGCCATGGAGGGACACGTCAACAAGACAAAGATCGCGACCGCGAAGCAGGTACGGGCGACCATCAGTTTTCCACCCGACGTTTACCAGACCCTTGAAAACATCGCCAAGGAGAAAAAGGTGTCGCTGGCATGGGTTGTCCGCGAGGCAGTCGAGAAATACATAGGCGACAAATGGCCCCTTCTGAAAGGGCAAAGGTAGAGGCAGACATGACCCTTTCGCAGAATCCACCCCTACAGCAACTCCGCCCTCAGGATCGTATTCTCAATGAGTTAGGGAAAGTTTTTCCGACCGAGTTCGATCTTATCGCCGGTGCGCTCGCGCTTGGTGCTGAAAATATTAAACCGTGGTCTCAACAAGAGTGTTCACTCGCCGCGGCTGCGAAACATATTGTTTTCTCAAAATCTAAGCTCGCCATGCTCCGAGAGATCATCCTGAGCGGCTGCGACCCACTCGGCGACGCATTTTGCACCCTACGCTCTCCAAGCGTCCGCCGTGAAAACGGGGCTACGTACACACCGGGTCCGATAATTCAGGCCATGGTAGACTGGGCACAAGCCCATGCCACACCGGCCCGCATCGTTGATCCTGGAACAGGCTCTGCGCGGTTTCTTGTGAATGCTGGCCGCAGCTTTCCCCAGGCGCGGTTGGTGGGGGTTGACATAGACCCCGTATGCACGATCATCGCCCGCGCCAATCTTGCCGTCACCGGCCTCGCCGGTCGTGCTCAGATCATTTTGGGTGACTATCGCCGCTTTACCGAGCCAACGTCTGATCGAACGCTCTATATAGGTAACCCGCCCTATGTTCGACATCATCAGATTACGGCCAATTGGAAAGATTGGCTGTCCAAAGAAGCGAACAAGATTGGGATTACGGCCAGCAAGCTTGCCGGTCTGCATGTTCATTTCTTCCTAGCAACAGCGCGCAACGCGAAGCCTGGCGATTTTGGAGCTTTCATTACTGCGGCCGAATGGCTCGACGTCAACTACGGTGCTCTTGTCCGCTCCCTTTTACTAGACGGATTGGGCGGACAAAGCATCACCGTCATCAACCCGACCGCGCAGCCATTTCCAGATGCAGCGACCACTGCCGCTATTACGACATTCGAGATCGCCTCAAAGCCAAGTTCGGTATACTTCCGCCGTATCAACAGCTTGAAAGACTTAGAGGCTTTGAAGAAGGGTCGTAAGATTCACCGTGATCGGTTGGCCGTTGAAGCTCGTTGGTCTCATCTTACACATCCGGTTGCCAAACCCCCGGAAGGTTATGTAGAACTCGGCGAATTATGCCGGGTTCATCGTGGTCAGGTGACCGGGGCAAACAGTGTATGGATCGCCGGTGAGCACAGCAGGAACCTTCCCGCTTCTGTGCTTTATCGTTCCGTGACTCGCGCCCGCGAAATTTTCCAGGCGGACATTATCCTCCACGACGCAAGCAACCTGCGTTTCGTGATTGATATTCCCACCGATCTTGATATGCTGAATGCAGAGGAACGCCGCGCTGTCCAAGACTTCCTGGCAATCGCGAAACGAATGGGGGCCAATGGCGGGTACATCGCCACCCATCGCAAAGCGTGGTGGTCAGTCGGTTTATGTGAACCAGCCCCAATCATCTCCACCTACATGGCTAGGAGACCGCCAGCGTTTGTGCTTAACAAGGCCAACGCTCGACATATCAATATCGCTCATGGCATTTATCCCCGTGAGCCTATGAGTGATACTGCTCGGCAAACTCTGGTTCTTTACCTGAGATCGAATGTTTCGCAACGCTCCGGCCGCACCTATGCCGGAGGTCTCACGAAGTTCGAACCCGCGAGATGGAGCGGCTCACTGTGCCCGGCCCTGCGATGCTTGAGGCGGGGGTCGTACAGTGATTGATCCCCCGCTCTGGAACTCGGACCAACTCGAAACCAACCGCACCAATGCCGTTGCCCTTTTCCGCAATGAACGCATGGAGGAGCCCCTTGAGGATTACCTCGAAGCGTTCGATGAGTATCAGGGCCGAGTTGAAGACCTTTTGGAGACCACTATTGATCTTTCGCAGCTCGAAGGCACTACCGCCTTGGAAGTTCTGACCGATCCACATTTGGTAGATGTTTTCCGTTACCTTGCGGGACCACCCGTTTCGGCAGATGACCTTAAGGTGCTGGCTGACGCCTCATCTCTTGCGAAAGGGCGACTCAAGAAGAGGCCAGATGATGTTAAGCGCCTCGTGGAAGTCGTGCGATCCGCCTTAGACCGCCGTCGTTTTTGCTGGGTCGTTGAGAGACGCGAACCCACGGAAGCTGAGCGTGGGGCAGCCGTTATGGCGTCTGCTGCTCTTATGGCTGCGAGTCGTGTTCAGACCAACAGGCGAACCGGAACGTGTCAATGAAAATGAGACACTTCCAGCAAGTATTTAGTGTACCTCGCCATCACTCGTTGATGGCTTGTTGATCCAGACGGCGTCAGGCAGCGACGCCGGTTTCGGCATCCTCCCCTTGAACCGTTCCGGATGTTTTTCATACGCAGCCCGCAGCACGTCAGTACGACCTTCAATGATTTTGGACGCCCTTCCATAGTGGACATCCTCGGGAGTGAGAAGACCTATACCTGAATGGTAGTGCTCGGTATTGTACCAGGGAAAGAATGTCTGGCAAAAGGCCCTGGCATCCTCAATGGAACCGAACCTTTGAGGAAATTCAGGTCGATACTTCATGGTCTTGAACTGAGATTCGGAATAGGGATTGTCGTTACTGACCGAGGGCCTCGAATGGCTCCTGGTGACCCCGAGGTCGGCCATGAGCAGGGCAACGGGCTTTGATGTCATGCTCGACCCCCTGTCCGCATGGATCAGGAGTTCACCCGGCTCTATCATTTGTTTCCCGCAGGTTTCCGCAATCAGTTTGCGGGCAAGGGAGGCAAGTTCCCTGTGGGCCACCATCCATCCCACTACATAGCGGCTGAAGATGTCGAGGATCACATAGAGGTAATAGTAGGTCCATTTTACGGACCCCTTGAGCTTTGTTATATCCCAGCTCCATGCTTCGTTGGGCGCCCTGGCGAGGATCTCCGGCTTTGCGTACCGGGGACGGGATACCTGTCTTCTCCTTTCTTTCAGCTCACCTTCTTTTTCAAGGACCCGGTACATGGTGCGCACCGAACAGAGATAGCTCTTCTCGTCGAGGAGGGCCGCGTAGATCTCCCGGGGCGCCCGGTCGACGAAGCGGTCCCCATGAAGGATATCGAGCACATCGTTCCGTTCCTCGAATGAGAGGGCAAGGGGAGAGGGGCGGTTCAAAGGCTTCTTCTCTTTCGGATGCCGCCACCGGTAAAAGCTTGCACGGGATACGTCGAGGGCATTGCAGGCCGGGCGGATACCCACGTCACGGGCAAGCGATTGCGTGATATTCATGATTTTTCCTCGCTGGACCCCTTGAGCAGCTCGGCCACTTTTTTTTGGACTTCGATAATGAGCTCCGCCTGTTTCAACTTGTGGACGAGCCTCGCGTTCTCCCGTTCCAGTTCGGCGTTACGACGGATAATGGGATCAGCCTTTTGTGCGACAGGCCCTCTTTTTTTGGGGATGAGCCCTTCTTTAACCTGACGCCGCCATAAGGTGAGGCTCGATGAATAGAGACCTTCCCGGCGCAGGAGCGCTCCTATCTCTCCCAGCTTGGTACAGCTCTCCGCCTCCTTGAGGATACGGAGCTTATAGGCCGCGGTGAATTTCCGGCGCACTGTCTTCTCCGGTACCTCCGGATCAGGGACTATTTGTGGATGCGCCATAACTGATTTCTTCTCTTCCATAATAGTTCTTTCCTTCCCGCCCTCAGAGTCTAAACTATTGGGTGGGAAGTGTCTCACTTATATTGGCACAGAGGGGAGAGCGGGAGCCAACATCCAGACCGCAATGATCAGTTTCTCTTTATCAATGACAAGGTCAAACTTCTTCAAGAGGCTGACGAGCCAGTCATTTCTGTC
>DNYO01000135.1 GCA_003506795.1 Deltaproteobacteria bacterium | reverse complement strand
CACGTATTCGTCGATCATGACATCGTCCCTAGAGAAGCACCACGCCGTGCTGGGGCGGTAGTCGTCTGCCAGAACTTCGGTGATCTTCATGTACAGGCCGCGGCCACGGTCGTAATTGACGACGCCGAGTTTCTTGTCCATCAGTTTTTCAGTGGAGGTTGAGACCATCAACGGGTAGAAGGTCGCCTGATCGACGGCAAGACCCGTGAGGATATCAAGGTCGCGTTCGAGCATCTCCATTGTCTGTGTGGGGAAATTGAAGATCATGTCGACATTGAGTGTGTCGAAGCGGCCCATGGTTTCTTTCAGTCTTCCGGTGATCTCTTCGCCGCTGCCGTATTTGTGAAACCGTTCAACGGCCTTGAGGATCCCGTCGTCAAAGGTCTGGACACCCACTGAAAGACGGTTGACGCCCATGTCCTTGAGCTGAGCCAGGTTCTGTTCCGTCAGGTGGTTCGGGTTGGTTTCTACGGAGACCTCACGGATACCGAAAATATCTCTCGCGAGGTTCACTGTCTCCGACAGCTCATCCATGAGGACTGTCGGCGTGCCCCCGCCGATGTACACGGCGTTGAAATTATAACCAAGATCGCCGTACATCCCGATCTCCTTCCGCAGGGCCTTGAAATAGGCCCGTGCTATCTCTTCCCTGAAGACGACACGATTGAATGAACAGTAAGGGCAGAGTTCCTCGCAGAAGGGCACGTGCAGATACAGAAGCCGGGGAATGGCGTCGCGCGGCTTCGGGACCTCGTAGGATTCGCCCGGCGCAAAGCGCAGGTAATCGGCGTTCTTTTTCCGGGCTACACCGCATATGAGCTTTTCGATCAGCATGGTTAAATGAGTTTAAAGGCCTGAGGTGTGAAAAATCAAGCACATATTCCCGGTCTCGTTAAATATCTTGACATGCCGGGCAAAGGTCGTTAAAACATGGAAACTTGCGGGGATATCATATGAACAAACTCCATTTACTCACAGCGCTTTTGGTATCTTTCTTTTCCTTCACAACAATCGCTTTCGCACAGGACAGCTACGTCCCGCCAGGATATCTGGACCACAGTTATCCCGCGTCTCCGGCACCAACGGTGGCTCCAACGACGCAAAAGACACGGCCTCAGCGGCAAGCGCCGATTGCGGACACCAGGCAGCAGGTTTCCGCGCCTGACGAAGATGCCAGGCTGGGGCCTACACCGAAATCAGCCATTCAGACGGTGCGTGAAGAAAGACTCGATGGTGCCGCGCCCGCCGAGGGCCCGAGCCCGAGCGGCTCCCTCGTCCGGGTCAGGACGACATCGCACATCACCTTTACCGGTAACGTCACCGCCGTCGATACCGTCGGCAAGACCATATCCGTCAAGAGCACCGGGAAAAATCTGACCTTCGATCTTACCAATCCCGTCGTTCGCGGCTATCCGAAGGTAAGCGACATCAAGACGGGAGATACGATCACCCTTGGTTACATCAGAAACGGGATCGGCATCGTCAAAGGAGAGAATTTCCACGAAGATCTCAGGGAACAGACAGCGGCGGACGAGCTTGTCCCGCTAAAATCGAAGAACAAACAATCGAAACGGCAAACGGCGAAACAGCAATCCAACCGGGCCACGCCCGTGCGCGTCAAGTACAAGGTAAATACCCTGGCATTCAAAGACGTCGACAACAACAAGGACGGCAAAATCTCTCCCGTGGAGCTCTGTACCGTTGTGCCATCCCTCACCATGGAAGATTTCAAGAGATACGACCGCAATGGTGACGGCTGTCTCAGTGACAGCGAGTACCGGACAGTCAAGAAGTGAAATGAAAACGGGTCATAGGTAATGGGTTATAGGTGATAGGAAAAGAGAAAAGATTTTCAGCTTTCCCCATAACCTATGACCTATAACCTGTCTTATTTAAAATGTTTCTTGAAGGTTTTTTCCAGAACTATTCTGACATCCTCGCGGAAGCCTTCGTAGCTCTTCAGGAACTTCTTTCCTTCCGGGGTTATGCTGGAACCTCCGCCCGATACGCCTCCGACCTTGCGTTCCAGGAGTGCGAAACCCAGGCGTTTTTCTATTGCCTGAAGCATCAGCCACGCCTTACGGTAAGACATGTTGAGATCGAGCGCCGCGCGGTGCAGGGAACCCGTTTCCTCTATGCGTTTCAATACCTGGTAAGGACCTTCCCCGAATGCCTTGCCGTCGCTATCGATCCATACCTTGTAGCCTACTTTCATAGTGGGGCCCCCTGTTCCCTTACAGCTCAATTATAGAAAATATCCTGTAATCCTGTCAAGTTACAATATGTGACCCAGGGGATATCCTACCGTGCACGGCTTAGCGTTCGCCACGAACAGCATTTTCTTGATGACGGATACACCTTTTATTACAGGGATATAGCCCAATCGTTCACTATACCAGACAGAAAACGATCACCCGGAAAAAAATGGACTTGACTCAGCATTATATCCGATGATATATAACGTTCGTTATTCCCACTTATATATAAGGAGGTTCGGTCTTATGGCTTTTCTGTCACGATCCGCCCTGCTCATTCTGGCTTTTTCAGTTTTGACCACTATCCTCGCCGTTGCCGCGGTCGACATTCCCCGGAGGTAATCCGGCAGGTATGAACGCGATATTCCTTCACAGCATGGGCCGGGAATTCATGATATCGCTGGCGCTCCACATATGTGTCCTCGGCGCCGTGGTGGTCTTCGGCCATACGCTGGAGAAACATCGGGAGGCAGTGGTCGTCTATCTCACCGACGAGGCCCCCGGAGGCGGTCAGGGAGGATCCACCCGTGCGGCGGGACCTCCTCGTGAAGGTGCAGAGCGGTCCCGTCGTCGAAGTCCGAGATCAAAACCCGCGAAGTCGCTGTCAACCGGAAAGGCCGCCATGAAGAACGCCGAACAAGACATAAGGGAAGAGCAGCAAATGTCTTCAGCAGATCGTGACCTATCTGAGGCCCTGGCGAGCGGCCTCAGGCAAACCGGCGGGGGTGAGGGGGGACAGGGAACCGGCTTCGGAACCGCCTCCTCGCCCGGAGCCGGAGGTGGTGTGGGAAGCGGATATGGCCGGGGCTTCGGAAACGGCAGGGGGGCGGCTGATTCAAGCCTGAAGCTGCAATACCTCAAGGAGCATTTCGCCTACATCCGAGACCTGATCACGAAGAACCTTTCTTATCCGCACATGGCACGGAAGATGGGTTGGAGGGGAAGAGTTGTCGTCGCCTTCATTATCAGGGAGAACGGCACCGTGGAAAACACGCATGTTATCAAAAGCTCCGGCTATGAGGTGCTCGACAGCAACACTCTGAAAACAATCGCGGAGGTTCAGCCTTTCCCGAAACCTCCCGTAAAGGCTGAACTCGTCATACCAATCGTGTACAAACTGGAATAGCCACCTTAGGAGGAAGAACAATGAATACGGATCATCTGGACCTGCGGCACTGTCTCCGGGAGGCATCGCGCTTTCATGGCGACCTGTGCGCAGGAATAACGCTGGGGACGAGGATGTCCATAATAGGCCTCAAGGCGATAGGCATCGAAGATCCCATGGGTAAGGACCATAAGAACCTGATGGTATTCGTTGAAGTAGACCGGTGCGCGACGGACGCAATCCTGGCCGTGACGGGATGCCACCCCGGAAAACGGACGATGAAGATCCTCGACTACGGCAAGATGGCCGCAACGTTCATCAACCTGGCCACGGGCAAGGCCGTCCGCGTTGTCAGCAAAGACAAGACCATCGACCCGAAAAAAGAATATACCGCGGAGATGATCGAACAGGAACCCCACACCGAAAAATACGCCATGATGCCCGCCGAGGAGCTTTTCGAGCTTCAGGAAGTAGAGGTGGATTTAAGGCCCGAGGACATGCCCGGCAGGCCTTTAAGCATCGTCACCTGCTCCGCCTGCGGCGAAAGGATCATGGACATGAGGGAGATAAGAGAAAATGGCAGGATACTCTGCAAACCCTGCGCCCAAGGCAGGACCTACTGGCGCAAAAAGAATTAGGGAGCCGGAAAAGCTGACAGCAGGAACGGCGATAGACTGGAACGCGGTCTGGAAAGAACAGAGCGCGCGAAGGTCCGTGAAGAAGCGCGACGTCAATTTCTGGAACCAGAAGGCCCTCACCTTCTTCAAGAAACCCTGGGAATCAAATTATCCCGAGGATTTTGTCAGGATCATGGAGCCCCGGCGCTGCTGGACCGTCCTTGACATGGCATGCGGTACCGGTGCGCTGGCGATTCCTCTCTCCAAATATGTCAGAAGGGTAACTGCGGCTGATTTCGCTCCGAGGATGCTCGAGGCACTCGCACAGCAGTGCAAGATTCAGGGCATAGAGAACGTCACTACCATAAATGCCAGCTGGGAAGACGACTGGGCCGCAAAGGGCATCGGATGCTATGACGTCGTGATAGCATCCCGGTCCCTCGTCGTCGATGACCTGCGGCAAGCCATCGTGAAGCTCAATAGTGCGGCCCGGGAACGCGTCTACATTTCCACCATTGTTGGGGACGGGCCTCATGACAGAAAAATTCATGAGGCTGTCGGGAGGCGACTGTCGCCCGGGCCGGACTATATATACACCTATAATCTTCTTCACCAGTTGGGCATTTATGCAAACATCGCGTTTATCAAGGACTCGAGGCAGGAATGCTTCCCCGATCACGATACCGCCCTGGGATACTACGACCATTTCCTGGGAAAACTAACGAAGGGGGAAAAGGAGGAATTGCGGCGATATCTCGACGAACACCTTGTCTTAAAGAACGGAAAATTGATTTTCGACTACAGGAGAACGACACGATGGGCTGTGATGTGGTGGGAAAAGGAATGAAGGAGGTTACCCGCCCATGAGGACCGGTCTCGTTATCACATCGCTTTTTTCCGCCCTGGTGCTGGCAGTGGTCGTCTCTCTGGTCCTCGGTAAATATCCTGTCGGGATCAGGGACATATGTTCTTTTTTCCTGTGGAAGATCTTCAACGCACGGGTAACTTTCACGATCGACCGCCAGTTGCTGGAGAATATCCTTCTGAGCATCCGCCTGCCCCGTATTATTGCGGCGGTTTTTGTCGGTGCGTCGCTGTCGATCTCAGGCGCCTCTTTCCAGGCGATGTTTATCAATCCCCTTGTTTCACCGGGGATCCTGGGAGTGCTTGCCGGCGCGTCTTTTGGCGCGGCACTCGCCATGATACTTTCAAAGAGCTGGTTCGTCGTCCAGGCAAGCTGCTTCATTTTCGGGTTTCTGGCTGTCATGGCGGCCGTCGGGGTCGCCCGGCTATATAAAGGCAATACCGTTCTTCTCCTTATTCTCGGCGGGGTAATAAGCGGTGCACTTTTTACTTCCCTTCTGTCCATCGTGAAGTACCTCGCCGACCCCTACAACCAGCTTCCGGCCATTGTTTACTGGCTGATGGGCGGGCTCACGCTCGTCGACGGGAGCACGATCAGAACCACGGCCATCCCCGTGCTGGCCGGTATCGTTCTCATCATGTCGCTGTCCGGATATCTTAACGTCCTGAGCATGGGCGACGAGGAGGCCCGGACGATGGGCGTCCCCGTGGAGAAGATACGCTTGATCCTTATCGTTCTCGCCACCATGTTGAGCGCCGTTACCGTTGTACTTGCCGGCATGGTCGGCTGGGTGGGACTTATCATCCCTCACATAGCCAGAATGATCGTCGGACCCGACAACCGCGTACTCATTCCTGTGAGTGCGCTCATCGGGGCGCTGTACCTTGTGGCGGTCGACGACGTCTCACGTCTTCTTTTTGCAACCGAGATACCCCTCGGGATTATCACGTCTCTCGTCGGCATACCCTTCTTTGCCATCGTTCTCAAGAGAGCCAACCGAGGGTGGAGTTGATGGCTCTCGTGGAAGCGAAGAATATCACTTTCGCCTACTCGGACAAGCCGGTCCTGAATAATGTCAGCGTGGAGATCCACGACGGAGAGGTCGTTACGCTCCTGGGACCGAACGGAAGCGGGAAAAGCACGCTCCTGAAATCGATCATCGGGCTTATCAGGCCAAAGGAAGGCACCGTCTGCCTGAACGGCAAGAACATAGCATCGATACCGCAAAGACAACTGGCGAGGCAGATAGCCTATGTGCCCCAGATCCACAAGAGCGCCTTCCCCTACAACGTTTTCGATGTCATCCTCATGGGAAGGATGCCCCATAAGACATTCTTCTTTCGATACTCGCGGGAGGATATACATATTGCGCGGACCGTCATGGAGAGACTCTCCATCGCACATCTGTCCCGGCGGCCGTACACGCAGATAAGCGGCGGCGAGAGGCAGCTCACCCTCATCGCGCGGGCCCTTGCCCAGGGTGCGCGGATCTTTGTCATGGACGAACCGGCAAGCGGCCTTGACTATGGCAACCAGCTCACATTGCTTGGACATATCACGGCGCTGTCTAAAGAGGGATACACCTTTATCAAGTCGACTCATTCACCCGAGCACGCCCTCTGGATAGCCGATCGGGCCGTCATGATACTGAGCGGAAAGATCATAGCCGACGGGTGCTGTGACGACGTCGTGAACAGCGAAACCCTCTTTCGACTCTACAATACGAAGGTAAACGTCGTGAAACTGAACGGATCCCTGCGCGTCTGCATACCCGAGGCAATCCACTGCAACGGGGCACACGAGGGCACAGGAAGTGGGCAGCTCGGGTCTGCGTCCGGCAAAGCGGCGTCGGGCGGTATCTGGTGATGGAACGGAATATGAAAACCACGGTTCGCTTCGTCGCCATGTTCCCCTGAATGGTAAAGGCCCCGCTGGAAGCGGAGCTAAGGACTTTTCTGGCGCATCGAAGAAACGAAAGCGATTCCAGGGTGGTTTACGTGAATGCCTATGGCAATCATGATCTGTTTGAAAATATGATGCTCGCCGGGGATGTGCGCCAGCTTCCCGATGTGGTGGCACACCTCGGGTTTGGATTTCCCTTCCAGAGGAAGTTCAGGGAACGTTTTGTCGATACCGGTGTTTTCAGGAGCCTCTCTTTTCCCCGGTCAAGGCCATCGCTTACTCAGAAGGGCATCGTCGACCCTCAAGGGCACTACACGGTCCTTGCCATAAATCCCATGGTGATGGTTGCAGACCACACAAAGATAGGCGCAAGACCCGTGCCGGGGCGGTGGGCCGATATTCTCGAGCCCGAATACGAACGGTCAGTGGGCGTCGTGGGAAGGGGCGAATCATTCAACGAAGCCCTTGCACTCACCATATACAAGGAATTCGGTCTACCGGGCATAGAGAAGCTCCGCCGGGCGATTGCCTTCGCCGGTCATCCGGCGCAGATGGTAAAAATGGCCGGCAGGGCCCATCCTCAGGCGCCTGCCATCAGTATCGTCGACTACTTCTTTGCGAAGATGATCAAGCGTCAGGACCGCATCTCGATCATCTGGCCGGAAGAAGGGGCACTGGCAATCCCTTTTCTGGTACTTGCCAGAAGCGACCGGATAGAGAATGCCGGCGCTGTTGCCGCATTTCTTACTGGACCCAGAACGGCACGGATCTGTGCCGACGCATACTACTACCCCCTCCATGGGGATGTACCTGCCCGTCTGCCCGAATCCTCGAAATTGAACTGGCTCGGATGGGAATACTTGAGACAGAACGATCTTGAGTCAGTATTGAACGAAATACGCGAATCCAGCACGGGAGGCGAATAGTGAAGCTTATTACCGTTTCGGGTCCTCCGTCATCGGGAAAAACAAGCGTCGTCATACGAGCGCTGGAGCACCTGAAGGCGCAGGGACAAAGAGCCGGAGTTGTGAAGTTCGATTGCGTGTCAACCCTTGACGAGACCAGATATAAGGCGTCAGGCATACCGGTGAAGGTGGGTCTCTCCGGCCACATCTGCCCGGACCATTTTTTTGTAAGCAATCTTTTCCAGTGCTACCAGTGGGGGCGGGGACAGGGCTTCGACTTCCTCTTCACCGAGACCGCCGGGCTGTGCAACCGCTGCGCGCCGCACATCAGGAACATTCTGGCGGTCTGCGTCATAGACAATCTGAGCGGAATGAACACCCCGTGGAAGATCGGTCCGATGCTGAGGCTTGCCGATCTCGTCGTCATCGCGAAAAGCGATCTGGTATCCCAGGCAGAGAAGGAGGTCTTCCTGTTCCGCACAAAGCAGGTGAACCCCCGGGGGGTGATCATACACGTCAATGGTCTCACCGGACAGGGAAGCGCCGAACTGGCTTCGCTTTTCTTCAAGGCGAAAGAGACGGCAGGCGTAGAAGAGACGAAACTGCGTTCATCAATGCCCGCTGCGGTCTGTTCTTATTGCCTCGGTCAAACGACGATCAGCGACCAATTCCAGATGGGAAACATAAAGAGAATGGATCTTTCCGAAGGAAATGAAGGCGTCCAGGGAGAAGGACTATGACGCACGATATCGCAACACTGCCGGCCGGAGACGTTTTCCGGACCTATCCCGGAATCGATGATTTTTTTGAGTCCATCGGCCTGCCGAGACCCGCGGAAGATATCACCATGCTGGAATACGCGGCCTTTCTCGACGAAGAGGTCCTTGAAGACAAGGGGCTGATGCGTTCCCAGTTGATCCGTCATTTCAAAGACTTTGTAACCGGCCTCCAAAAAATGGCCGACCCCGGCGAAACCGCCATCCAATCCATCACGATCACCGCAGGCCGGGACAAGTCCGGGCAACCGGAAGAAACGGGGTTTACGCTTCAACCGGGAGATGTCGTTTCTGTCGTCGGCCCGACCGGTTCCGGCAAAAGCCGCCTTCTGGCCGACATAGAATGGATGGCCCAGGCAGACACACAAACCGGGCGCTCGGTGCTTATAAACGGAGAGTCCGTGGATACGCAATGGCGCTACTCTTCAGATCAAAGGTTTGTCGCCCAGCTATCCCAGAACATGAATTTCATCGTGGACCTGTCCGCAAAGGAATTCATCGCCATGCACGCCGAGGCAAGGGGCATAAAAGATGTAAACGCCCTTGTCCGTCGTGTCATCGATACGGCAAACACCATAGCCGGCGAGCCCATCCTCGCCGAAACGGGGGTCACCGCCTTGAGCGGAGGGCAGTCGAGGGCCCTCATGATAGCCGATACCGCACTGGTGGGCCATTCCCCCATCGTCCTCATCGATGAGATAGAGAACGCGGGCATCGACCGCAGAAAGGCACTGGACCTTCTGGTAAGGAAGCTGAAGGTCGTCCTCGTCGCCACGCACGATCCCGTTCTCGCACTCATGGCCGACAGGCGTATCGTGCTGAAAAACGGGGGTATACGGAAGGTGCTGGAGACAACCCCCGAAGAGAAGGAAAACCTTCGCGTCCTGCAACGCCTCGACGGCGCGGTCGTCTCGATAAGAAACGCCATTCGTGATGCGAAGACCATCCAAACCCCGTTCCGGGAGATCCTTCGGGACAGTTGCGGCGGGGCGCCCCTCGAGCAGGCAATTGTGAAACAATTATCTTCAAGCAGAAATCCAGACCCGGGGAAAAGGAGGAAGGGCAACACATAGCCAGGAACCCGGGCGCGGGAAAAAGTACAGAGGAAGGGGAATCATCATGAAGAAAATCTTGATCTGTTTGGTTGTTGTATTGGCATGTTTTCTTTCACGTACCGCCTTTTCGGGGGACACTTCCGGGGACCCGAACGTCAAGCTTGACGAGATCGTTGTAAAGGAAAGCGCGGCAAAGGAATTTGTGGAGATAGACACAAAATCTCCCACAACCCAGGAGATAATCCCGAAACAGATGATCGATCTGCTCCTTAACGAGGCCCAGACAGGGTCGTACAAGGCCCTCGAGATGCTTCCGTCCACCAATGTTCAGACCGGGGATGCATACGGGTTGGCACTGGGCAAAACGCTGCGTCTGAGGGGCGCCTTTCAGGGCGATGAATTCCTGAGAAATATCGAGGGGCTGCCGGTAAGCAGCCATGGGGGCGGTGGAGATTTCATTGATTTCGAGAATATAGAGGCCGTCAACGTTTACAGGGGAGCCATGCCGGCGGCCCGCAGCTTCGGCGTGCGCAACATGACGGGAGGCATGGACCTTTCGATCCTGTGGCCCAAGGACAAGCTCGGGGTGGTTATGAAACAGGGTTTCGGGTCAAACAATTTCAAACGGACCTTTGCCAGGGTGGATTCCGGCCTGCTTCCGTCGGGGACGAAGCTATTCGGTTCCTTCTCCACCACATCCGCGGACAAGTGGCGCGGCAAGGGCGGTCAACCCGAAGGCCGCTATAATTTTGAAATGGGTCTCTCCCAGAAACTGGGGGAAAACGCCAAATTCGAGATATTCGGCGTTTATCACGAACTGAATCAGCATGATTTCAGGGCCCTCACCTATGACCAGGCCCAGAATCTCAGCGTTTACGGCAGGTATGATTACAACAGGACACTGACCGGCAATCCGGCGCAGGACCAGTACTATTACGATTTTACGCGTCAGATGTACAAAGACACCATGTTCCTTGCCAATATCGAGGTCAAGCTTCCGGGAAGCAGCAAGCTAACAATAAAACCATACTACTGGGAAAACGTAGGATACAGGCTCATCGGTGCGGGCAACGGCTACAGATATCTTGCAACACAGCCCAAGCAATACGGTTTTACGGGTCAGTACGACTTTTCGATCAAACCCGTCAACCTTTCCCTTGGCTACTGGTACATGTCCATGGTCGACGGTCTGCCTCCTCCCCTTGCCATGAAACAGTACAGGCTCAACCCCACTACCGCCGGTTCGGCCTACGTGACATTCCAGGGATGGACATCGCTGAGAAAGGTCAGCAACCACAATTACCACGCCCCTTATGCCATCGCGGAGACCTCCATCGGCAAGACAACATTCACGGGTTCTTTGAAATACACCTATCAACAGGACCCCAGCCAGACCTTTTATCAGACGGCAGGGCTTCCTGATGTTTCCTACGACAGGATCTTTGATTATAACCCCGGGGTGGACCCTGATATGAGGGTGAGAAAACGCGTATGGCGTTTCTGGGAACCTGCTTTCTCCGTAAACCACGCTTTTGAGAAGAACATGAACGCATATTTCGCCTACGGTACAGGCTATCAGTTTAACTCCTGGAACGGACAAAGCAGCGCATACACGAACAACAAGGCCGCATTCCGGGCCGCCGGCATCTCTTTCGACACCCTCTGGAGCCAGCTGGAACCTGAAAGGCTCGACAACTTCGATCTCGGTTTCCGCTACAAGGGAAAGATGTTCGGCATCGCCCCGACGCTCTATTACTCAAAGGACAAGAACAAGACGGTCACCGTGTACGACACAGTCGTGGGCGCCCCTTATCTTCAGAGCAATGCGGACGCCACTTCCTACGGCGCGGAACTGGAGATAACGATCCAACCGCCCATACCCGTCGCGGGCGACCTGTTGCTCTATCTGTCGGGCTCTTACAACAAATATGAGTTCGATAACAACATCATGAACGCCAGCAACAACATCGTGCACTGCAAGGGCAAGCAGATACCCGACACTCCGCAGTACATGGCAAAGTTCGGGGCTACCTATTCGTTCAAGGGATTTTCCATCACACCAATGGTGCGCTATCTGGGAGAGCGCTACGGAGACGTTGAGAACGAGGAGAAGATCGACGCCTATGCACTGGCCGATCTGTACATGTCCTATAGTACGGGACGCATCGGGATCGTTGAGGACGTCAGGTTCAGTCTGAACTTCCTCAATCTCTTCAATAAACAATACATCGGGCTCATCAACACGTCGGATTTCACGCTTTCCAATTCCACAAGCTACTATCCGGGTGCCCCCCTGACGGTGATGGGCGGAATGACAGTAAAATTCTAGGGGTACAAAGCAGGTGGCCGTATTGAAAACAGCGGGTACAAAGTGGTCGCTTCTCGTCATGCTGGCACTATGCATCATGATAATAGTCTCGGCAGGGAGCCCTGTCCACGGCAGGCAGGTAACCGACATGGCAGGACGCACCGTTACGATAGGCCCGGCCAGAAAAGTCTGGCCGGCCTACCCGCCGCTCATGCATCTCGTGTACGCCATCGATCCTTCCCTGCTCGTCGGCTGGACCATACCCATATCGGCCGCTAACAGCAAATACATTCACGCACCCCAGCGAAACCTGCCTGTCATCGGCGGATGGTTCGGCCAACGGACACCAAACCTGGAAAACCTCGCTGACGCCGGCCCGGACTTTGCGCTTGCGTGGGACCAGACAATTACCGCCAGGCCAAACATGGTTGAGACTCTTGGCAAGCTGAACATACCGGTTCTCGCCGTACGTCTTTTCCGCCTGTCAGATTACCCGGACGCCCTGCGATTCCTGGGAAATGTCCTTAACAGGGAGGAAAGAGCCCGTGAGCTCAGGAACTACCTTGAACGGACAATCGCCGAGATGAAAAAGTTCGGCGGCAGCATCGCACGGGAGAAAAAGGTCTCCGTTTACTATGCCATAGGGCCGGACGGCCTCACGAACGATTGTGACCATATGCCTTTCCTTGATGAAGCGATAGACCTTGCGGGGGGCCGCAATGTCTATCAGTGCCGTCCCGCGGACAGGATGACGGGCAAAAAGATAGATATGGAGAGACTCCTCATCTTTGATCCGGAGGTGATCATCACCCAGGACACCATATTCTTCTCACGGGTCTACTCCGACCCGCGCTACAGGCTCCTTAAGGCGGTCAAAAACCACAGGGTCTACATGATCCCGGGAACGCCGTTTAACTGGCTCAATTATCCCCCCACCTACATGCGGGCACTGGGAATCAGGTGGCTTGCCAAAATGCTGTATCCGGGACTCTACACGGCAGATCTGCGCAGAGAGACAAAGCTGTTTTTCAAACTCTTCCTGAGAATCGATATCGGCGATGACGAGACAGACGAGATCCTGCTGCTGAAAACGAAGAATGTCGGGAGCAGAGGAACCGGTGTACCACACGGATTTGCATACCGGGAACGATGAGCACAACGGATCATTGTTTGACCTCTGATGATTTCTTTTTGGTGGAATTGTGGTTTTCAACAACTATCCGCCATAAAAGAGAAAAAACTCTTGACAGCGTTATTACCGATAGTATACAACACTATTAAAACGATTCGAGGAGTAATAGCCATGTTTCGCGGGGAAAGCAAAAAGAACTTCCTATTCAAAACGACACTTGCGGTAATGATGTTCGCCCTTCTTCTGATCTTCACCACCTCTCATGACGCAGGGGCTCAGCAAGAGATAACCGTTTCTGCGGCAGCCAGCCTGACGAACGCCTTCAAGGAAATCGGCACCTCCTTCGAGGCCTCGCAGGCAAATACGACAAAGGCAAAGGTCCTCATGAATTTCGCCTCTTCAGGCGCACTGATGCAGCAGATTGCGGGCGGAGCCCCCGTCGATGTCTTTGCCTCCGCAGCACAACGGGAGATGAACGAACTCGAAAAGAAAGGCCTCGTTATCGTCTCCACACGCCGCGATTTTGCGGCCAACGGCATCGTCCTTATCAAGCCGGCCGCTTCAAAGGCGGCGCTGAAGGGCTTCGAAGACCTCAAAAACACGGGCATCAAGAAGATAGCCATCGGTAATCCAGCGTCTGTGCCGGCAGGGATGTATGCCCAGGAGGCCCTCACGTACTTGAAGATCTACGCCGATATCAAGGACAAACTCATTTTTGGCGAGCACGTCCGTCAGGTGCTCGACTACGTAGCGCGGGGAGAGGTGGATGCAGGTGTCGTCTTTTCCACTGACGCGATGGTGCGCTCGAAAGAAGTGACCGTTGTCGTCCCGGCGCCCGACAAGAGCCACAAGAAAATACTCTACCCGGTGGCTGTCGTCAAAGACTCGAAAAAGGTCGACCTGTCAAAATCTTTCATCGACTTTCTGGTCTCACCTGAAGGAAAAAGAATACTGGCGAAATATGGGTTCACGCCGGCGAATTGACGAAGTAAAAACCCTTAAGGAGGGTCTTATTTAATAACGCAACTCCTCTAATAATCCTTTCTATTGAGATATGGTCGTCGCGAGCATGTAGCCGGGCGGCCATATTTCTTTACTGCATACACGACCCGTTATATTGACTGATATATATCCCTGTGTTATGATGATTATCCCGTGGACTCATCGATCATCTTTTCTTTGCGCCTTTCCTTCCAGGTAGCATTGATATCGACCCTCTTCGTCGCAGCCGTGGGGATATGCGTCTCGTACGTGCTCGCGCGAAAGGAATTCAGGGGGAGGGAGCTTGTCGACATCCTCTTCACTTTGCCCCTTGTCCTTCCGCCAACCGTAACCGGCTATTATCTCATTGTCCTCTTCGGCAGGAACGGAATCCTCGGAAGTTATCTCTATGACCTGACGGGGTGGAGTATCATGTTCACGTGGTACGCCGCAGCCCTCGCGTCCTTCGTGGTATCACTGCCCCTCATGATCAAGACAACACGCGCCGCTTTCGAATCAATCGACAGGAACCTCATTGATGCATCCTATACCCTGGGACATTCGGAGTTCGTGACCTTTCTGAGGGTCGTTCTTCCCCTGGCCAAAAAGGGTATCATCGCAGGGGCCATCCTCTCCTTTGCGCGCGCTCTTGGCGAATTCGGGGCCACTCTCATGGTCGCGGGCAACATTCCGGGAAAGACAAATACGATGCCCATCAGTATCTATTCCCTCGCAAACAGCGGGGAATGGTCGCAGGCCAACTTTCTCGTGATCTTCTTTACTGTCATGTCCGCTCTTTTCTTATTTGCCGCCAACAGATTCAGCAAAAGGATCCTTTGATGGGACTTACGGTCAGACTGCGCAAGGATACGGGGAAATTCCTCCTGGACGTGGCCTGGGAGATGGAAAACGAGATACTTGTCCTCTTCGGTCACTCCGGTTCGGGAAAATCCATGACACTTCAGCTTATGGCAGGCCTCATGGAACCGGACGAGGGGTACATCAGCTCCAACGGCAGGGTCTTTCACGACACGTTGAAGGGCATCAATATAAAGCCACAGGAACGGCGCTTCGGCTACGCCTTTCAGGACCGCGTTCTCTTCCCTCACATGACGGTTCGTGAAAACATTTTCTATGGTCTCCTGAGGTCAAAGAGAGACGGACGAGAGGAAAAAGTCAGGCACATGCTCGAGGTTTTTCATCTCGAGGAGATCGAGAATAAACGGCCCTCGGAGATATCGGGGGGACAAAAACAAAGGGTGACCCTCGCCCGGGCTCTCATCGGCAGGCCCGAGGCGCTCCTCCTTGACGAACCGTTCTCGGCCCTTGACAATACGCTGCGCATAGAGATGAGACAGCTCGTCATGCGCATCAAAAAGGAATTTGATATTCCCATCGTCCTCGTTACGCACGACATCCTCGAGGCCTACACCATGGCCGACAAGGTGGCGCTTTACGTCGGAGGTCTTGTTGCGCAGACGGGTACACCGGGCGAGATATTCTATACCCCCTCCTCACCGGATGTCGATTTCTATCTGGCCCTTAATTTCCCCTTTCTCGCGAACCAGTACCAGAAATAAGGCGGACTGTTTTTCATCTCACCGACCGGCGGATGGATCATCCGTCTGTCAGCACCCTGGTTCGCCGGGGTGACCGCAGCAACTGCGCATGGTTATGATCTTCTTCATGTTGTTTCGAAAAAGAAGCCACATCTTCTTCCCCAGGGACATATCGGCTCCGAGGTTCGTGAAGAAGGCCCGTGCGCTCGGTCGTGCATGGTCGTGGTCGTGGTCGTCCACGGCTATCCCTTGTCGCCCACAAGCGGCAGGACCCGGTCAACGTGAAAATAGACGAGGAAACGCTTTTCATTCTTTTGTTCTTCGGGGACTGTGTACGTCTTGCGCCAGCGCATCTGGTCGATTTTTGCAGGGTCCGTCTCTTCGCGGATCTTCGTCAGGTAGAGGCGCTTTCCGATAAACGCATTTTCCGCCGCTTCCGCGAAGATGTAAGCGGCATGAGGGTTTGACTGGAGGTTGGCATGGGTCAGCCGGTCCGTCATTATCCAGACCGCCGTTTCCTCATCGACAAAATGGGGCCGTGAATAAACTGCCGCGTCAACGATGCCCTTTGCGTCCGCCGTGGCGAGAACTCCTCTTCCCAAAGTGTTTTCAAAATACTCGCTGAGCTTCATGTAGACCTCCTTAACACCTTATTGTCTTGTTTTGTCATTATAGCAAAGAATTGTGAATTTGTTATAGAATAACAGGAGGGACCATGGAGATGATGACGCAACGAGTTGAGTGCGCAAGAGGCGGGCAGCCTGAGGGTGGTCCCGTCGCATACTGGATGAGCCGGGATCACCGCGCGGCCGACAACCCGGCGCTTCTGTTCGGACAGGAACTGGCTCTCAGACACCGTCTTCCTCTCATTGTCATCTTCTGTCTTTCCGATTCCTTTCTCGGAGCCACGCTCAGGCAGTATGGCTTTATGCTCCGCGGTCTCGAAAAGGTTTCCGAAAGGCTGAACGCCCTGGCCATCCCCTTCTTTCTCCTCCCCGGGGAGCCCGGCGAGGTCCTGCCCCGATTCATAGAAAGCAATAGCGTGTCAGCCCTGGTGACGGACTTCGACCCCCTTCGCATCAAGAGACTATGGAAAGAAAGCACAGCCCGAAAAATAAAGATCCCTTTCTATGAGGTTGATGCCCACAATATCGTCCCCTGCCGGGTTGCTTCGGACAAACGTGAATACGGCGCCCATACGATAAGGAAAAAGATAAAACGGTTGTTACCCGACTTTCTTGATGATATGCCGGGCCTGGAGCGACATCCGTATGCCTCGGGCCTTCACGGAAGCCATATCGATGCAAGGGCGCTGCTCAAGGGCTTCAGGATAGACCGGTCCGTGGAAGAGGTGGATTGGGTAACCCCGGGGGAAGATGAAGCCCTCAGGGTACTGCAGTCGTTCATTACCCGGAAGCTTGACCGGTATGAGACAGAGCGTAATGATCCCCTGAAGGATTGCCAGTCAAACCTGTCGCCCTATCTGCACTTCGGACAAATATCGCCCCAGCGCGTGGCGCTCGAGGTAAAAAG
>DNYO01000303.1 GCA_003506795.1 Deltaproteobacteria bacterium | reverse complement strand
GTAAACGTGTCAGGCATGTTCGACCCCATCGCCATTCTCATCAGGGCGCTCACTTTCTTCTTTTACCCGCTTCTGGGCCACAGCACCCGGGCCGGGTGGTCGGGCTTGTATGGTCTGGCGGGGGAAGGGCGGGACCACGTGGCGTTTATCTATGATTTCCTGCGTGACTATATCCTGCCTTTTCGGGAAACCTTCTACCCGCTGGCCCTTCTATCCCTGGCCATCTTCCTTTTCGTTTTCGTCCTTGAAAGGTTTGAAAAGAGGAACTGGTGCAGGAACCTCTGTCCTCTGGGCACGCTCCTCGGCCTTCTCGGGCGTTTTTCGCTCTTCCGGAGGGTCCCGGGAAGGATCTGCAAGGATTGCGGCGAGTGCCGCCAGCATTGCGCGACGGCCTTTGATGAGGAAGTACTTCAGGCTGAGGGCTGCATCCGCTGTATGCAGTGCCGGGCAAAGTGCCGCCTTGAAAGGGTAGGATTTCCATTCAGAGGGAAAAAGGGCTTTTTTCCGGCGACGCGGCAAGAACAGCCCGTTATGTCGAAAAGGATACTCCTCGGCAGCGTCGTCTCGGGGTTCTTACTCTCAAAGACATTCTCCTTCCGGAATCCCGAAAGGGACCATCGTCTCCTTCGCCCGCCGGGAGTGGCAAACGAAGGGGATTTCCTGAAGAAATGCGTGCGTTGCGGGGAGTGTATGAAGGTCTGCCTTCGCAGTGCCCTCTATCCGGACCTTGCGCGGGCGGGCATTACGGGCATGTTCATGCCCGTCGTCATCCCTAGGCTGGGCTATTGCGAATATAACTGTACGCTCTGCGGTCAGGTCTGTCCCACCGGCGCTATACCCAGGCTTCCCGTCGAAGAAAAGAAAAAGCAGGTCATCGGAACGGCCGCCATAGACAAGAACATTTGCCTGCCTTATGCAAAAAAACTCAATTGCATTGTCTGCGAAGAACACTGCCCCATCCCTGACAAGGCAATCCGGTTCGAAACCGTCAATGACATCGACTATCAGGGCAAAAAGGTTACGCTGAAAAGACCCTACATCGTGGATGACCTCTGTAATGGATGCGGCATCTGCGAAAACAAATGCCCCCTGGAAGGCCGCTCGGCGGTGGAAGTGTTCGCCAGAAGGAAAAGCTAAAACCCGGGGTTCCCGCTCAGAACCTGCCGCATTACCTCATCCAACTCCTCGATGAGATAGGGTTTCGCGATGACACCCTTGAAACCATACCTGCGGAACCTCGCCATGACGGGGTCGTTGGAGTATCCGCTGGATACTATGCCCCTTATCCCGGGATCGATGGCAAGAAGCCTCTTCATCGTCTCCTTTCCTCCCAATCCGCCGGGGATCGTGATATCAAGAAAGACAACGTCGAAAGGGGTGCCGGCATCACGTGCGCGGATGTATTTCTCAATCGCGTCATCGCCGTTTCTCGCACTGACCACCTCGCACCCGAGGCTTTCGAGCATCTTCCTCGTCGTGTGGAGGATCATTTCTTCATCGTCCATGTGGAGGACCTTTGCCTTTGTCACCGCTGCCCGATCATTGCGGACATCCCTTTCGGCGTGCCGCATATGGTGCCGCGACGCCTTCAGATAAACATGGAATGTCGTTCCCGAACCAAGTTCGGACGTAAGGGTGATGTTGCCGTCATGGTTCTTTATGATCGAATAAGAGGTTGCGAGGCCGAGGCCGCTGCCTTTCTGCTTGGTGGTAAAGTAGGGATCGAATACCTTGTCGATAAACTCCGGCGCTATCCCAACCCCGCAGTCCCTCACCGATATCCGGATGTACCTGCCCGGTTGAAGGAACACGCTGTGCTCGACGGTGCTCCTGGTAATGACGAGATTTGTCGCTTCGATGGTGATTATCCCGCCTCCCGGCATGGCCTGCTGGGAATTGATGACGAGGTTGTTTATCACCTGGCTTATCTGTCCTTCGTCGATATCGACGGCAAAGAGGTCTTCGGCGAAGAAAAACTCGCACTTGACACGCAAACCGGTAAGGGCAAAATTCGCTGTTTCCCTGAGCACATTCCCGATGGACGTCGTCTTCTTTATGGGCGAACCGCCCTTTGAAAATGTGAGGAGTTGATGCGTCAGGTCTTTTGCTCTCAGGATAGCCTGTTCCGCATCGATGAGACGTTTCGACAATTCCTCATCACCGGGTCTCGCATGGATACGGGCCAGAGAGACGTTTCCGAGGATGGCCGCGAGGATGTTGTTGAAATCATGGGCGATTCCTCCGGCAAGTATGCCTACTGACTCCAGCTTGCTCATCTTCTGGAGCTCTTCGTCCATTTTTTTCTTTTCCGTCACGTCACGGAACACCAGCACTACGCCCGTAATCCCTCCGTCCCCGTCTGTTATAGGGGCGCCGCTGTCGGCGATGACAAGCTCGCGGCCATTTTTGGATATGAGGGCGGTATGATTCGCAAGGCCGACGACCGTTCCCATCCGCAGCACCTTTTCGACGGGGTTCTCGGACCTCTGGCGGCTCCTCTCATCGATGATGTGAAAGACTTCGTCAAGGTCCCTGCCGATGGCCTCCTCCTGTTTCCAGCCCGTCAGTTCTTCCGCCACCGTATTTATGAGGACTATCCTGCCGGCCCGGTCTGTCGCAATGACACCGTCACCGATGGAGCGCAGGGTCACGGCCAGACGTTCCTTTTCGTCGGCAAGGGCCTCCCGGGCGAGACGACGCTCTGTTATGTCCTCGTACGACACGATGTAGTCACCATTCTCAAGGCGCACGGTGATGAAGTTGATGAATTTCGTCGCCCTGTCCCTGCACGCCACCGGGGATGTCCTCGGCATCTTTTCGCCTGTAGACTTCATGCGGTCATCCTGCCTCCAGGCATCGATAACCATGGAGCGAATGGATTCATCGGGGTAGGCTCGTTCCAACCATGCCCTGCGGTCCGGTATGTCGGCGAGCGTATATCCGAAGATGTCGGTGAATTTGGGGTTGAGATAAAGGAACCGGCCGGTCTTGTCGAACATGGCCATGCCGAAGGGCGCGTGCTCTATGAGGATCTGGAATTTCTGACGCTCGGCGTTGAGCTTTTCCTCGGCCAGCTCACTGTCTGAGACATCCCGTGCGAAGCAAAAAATGAAATCCTCGCCATTGTACGTGACGTGATTTGCAATCACTTCCACGGGAAAAATACGGCCCGGTTTCGTCTGGTGGTGGGACCTGAAAGTAACGGAGCCTTGCTTCGCCATCAATCTGCCTATGACGGAGAGCTCTCGCGAGGTGTGGTCAGGATCGATATTTACTACAGAGAGCGTAAGGAGTTCCTCTTTTGTGTATCCCAGTTTCCGTGAGGCGGCTTCGTTTACATAGACGAAGCGTCCGCTCGGCCTGATCCAGAAGACCGACTCAGAGGCATGTTCGATGGAGAAGCGGGTCAGCCAGAGTTCCTCTTCCCTTATTCTTCGGGCCGTCACGTCCCTCATGTAGACGAGCGCGACCTGGTCCCCCTTGTAGGTTGTGCCCGTTGCCGAAACCTCGATATAGACAACGTCGCCGTTGCGTTTTATTCCTTTAAACTCATACCGTTCCGGTATTGCCTCGCCGCGCTGCCTGCGCTGGGTGAAGTCGGCAACCCTGTCGTGATCGTCGGGATGGACGGTGAGAGACTGTGGTTTTCCGATGATATCGGCCGGGCTGTCATACCCGAAGATCTCCACAAACTTTCCATTGACGTAGAGGTGGATGTTGCCCCTCAGGATCGCCACCCCGTCATTCGAGTTCTCGATGGCCGTCCGGTAGCGCTCCTCAGATTCCCTGAGGGCCTCCTCAGCACGGCGGATTTCGGTGACATCACGACTGTAAACGGCGATTTTCGCGACTGCACCGCCTCCGTCAAAAACCGGGTAGTAACAACTCTCAAGCCACAGGCCGTCGCGAAAATCGGTACAGGCGACGGGCTTTCCACTATCGGCGGCCCTCTCGACGAGGGCCTTCCTGCTGCGGGCCACTTCGGGAGCGAAATAATCGAAAATGCTATTGCCCACCATTTCATCGATTTCCCTGTCGAAACGACGGGCAAGGTTTTCGTTAAGAGTGATGAGCGTTCCTTCTTTGTCAACAACAAATGCCGCATCCGGCGGCGTATCAAAAAGAATGCCCATCTGATTTTCGCGACCGGGCGCTACTTCTTCCATGATTTGCGGTTCCTCGTTATTCATAGCAGTCTTTCAACAGGGGTACCGTGCCCCAGTCCGACAGGGCACGCAAACACCGGGGCAGACTCTCAGGCTCGCTTGTCTCCAATTTCTCCGGTTTCCCGACCTTCGGGCGATTCAGACGATTGCAACCGTTTTTATTCTATAAACCTTTTGGGTCAAAAGGCAAGATTTTCGAATGATGTCCGCCCTTGATAAAAGCCGGAAAAGGTTTATACTGTATAGGATTAATAACCTTTGGGGGTTAAATGAACAGATTCAAAACCTTTCTTTTAATGACCGTTCTGACTGTAATCCTCGTCGGTCTTGGAAGCATTATAGGAGGCCGATCGGGAGGGATGATCGCCTTTGCCGTGGCCTTTGTCATGAATTTCGTAAGCTACTGGTTCTGTGACAAGATCGTTCTGAGAATGTACGGCGCGCGGGAGGTGTCTCAGCAGGAGGAGCCGCAACTCTACGGTTCGGTGGCTTCCCTCGCCCAGCGAGCCGGTATACCCATGCCGCGAGTGTTTATCATCGATGACGACAGTCCAAATGCCTTCGCCACGGGCCGTAATCCGGAGCACGGGGTGGTGGCCGTCACCACGGGTATCAAGCGTATCCTTTCGAGGGACGAGCTTGAGGGCGTTCTTGCCCACGAGCTTTCCCATATCAAGCACCGCGATATCCTTATACAGAGCGTGGCGGCAACGCTGGCGGGCGCCATCACCATGATAGCCAACTGGGCCCGGTTCGCGGCCTTTTTCGGGGGCAGCTCGGATGACGATGAAGGCGGCGGCAACATCTTCACTGTCATAATCTTTTCCATCATAGCGGCCTTCGCCGCAATGTTGATCCAGCTCGCCATCTCCCGTTCCAGGGAATACCTGGCCGATGACGGCGGCGCTGGCCTGTCGGGAAATCCTCTTTATCTGGCGGGGGCACTTCGGAAACTCAATGCCGGTGTGGCACGCAATCCGATGAACGACGCAAACCCTTCAACGGCGCCCTTGTTCATAGTTAACCCTTTCAGCGCAGGCGGCGTTCGTTCCCTGTTCAGCACCCATCCGCCGATCGAAGAGAGAATCAAGAGGCTGGAGGACATGGCCTATCGGCGATAATTTCGGACATCTCCTCAGGGCCACTTCAATCCGCATCATTCGCGATGTTGAATCCGGCAGGTTTCTCGATGAGACCATCGATGCGGCCTTTTCGCGCTCGCGGTTGAACGAGGGCCAGCGTTCGCTCATATATCAGATAACCTCCGGGGTGATCCGCTGGCGGGGATACCTTGATTTTATCCTCTCCCGGTATGCCACAAAACCGATCGACAGGGACATCCGCTACCTTCTCTGGATAACACTCTACCAGGTGGCCTTCATGAAGAAGGCCCACTATCATGTCATCAAGGAAGCTGTCGAATACGCCAAAAATGAAAAAGGCAAATTCGTTGCGGGATTCCTGAACGCTGTCCTGAGAAGATTCGTCAACGATGCGGAACTGAGGGACCTTTCCCCCGGCGATGCATCAAGATACGCCTTTCCAGAGTGGCTCGTCGACCGCTGGACCCGAAGGTTCGGCAAAGAGGCGGCGGACAGGCTCCTTGCGATACTCAATAGCGAGCCCGACTTTACCCTCAGGGTAAACACGCTGAGGATCACCGTCGATAAGGCGATGCACGACCTTGCGGCTGCCGGGATTGAGGCACGCGCCGGTCGCCTTTCACCCTCGGCACTCATCGTCGAAAGACTCACGCCCGTTATTGCAAGTACGCTTTTTCAGGAAGGGTCTCTGCGCGTTCAGGGTGAGTCGTCCCAGCTTGCAGGTATGGCGGTCGAGGCGGCGGGCGGGCCGGTAATCCTGGATGCCTGTGCCGGTTCGGGAACCAAAACGAAGCAGATCGGGGAGCTGTGTCCCCGGACACGCATCATTTCCATGGACAACGACAGAAAACGCCTCGGCCTGTCACCACCGACCGGCAACATCGTCTGTGCAGACGCCCTCAGGCCGCCCTTCAGGGCGGGTGCCTTTGATACCATATTGGTTGACGCACCGTGCTCGTCGCTCGGCATCATCCGCAAGCACCCGGAGATCAAATGGCGGCGCGAGGAAAGCGATATCTCCCGGTTCGGTACCCTCCAGCTTTCATTGCTGCGATCCCTGTGGGACCTTTTGCGCGAGGGGGGACGGATTGTCTACAGCGTTTGTTCCTTCGAACCCGAAGAGACCACCGACGTCATTCACAACCTGGCAAAAGAAAAGAAGTTTGTACTTGAAAATCCGCTCCCGTTCCTGTTTAATAAGGATAATTTCCTATCGTTACCGCACGAAACGGCTATGGACGGTTTCTTTATAGCACGAATAAGAAAGCTATGAAGCTAATAAAGATCGTATTTTATGTTGTCGCCCCTATCTTCGTTTTCGGCCTGTCCACATACCTGACCATAAGCCTCCTCCTCAAGTTCCAGCAAACCACCGTCTGCCCTGATGTACGGGGGAAGACCGTCGAGGATGCCCGGGAACTGGTAAAGAAGCAGGGCCTCGCCTTCGTCGTGCTGAGATACGAACGGCGAAACGACGTACCCTACAACCACATCACCGTCCAGAAACCCGATGCAAACATCTCGACGAAGAAAGGCAGGGTCGTTTACGTAATCGTATCGGAAGGACCGGAGCTCCTGAAAACTCCGGGGTTCGTGGGGCTCACCCTCGAAGAGGCCCAGGCGGTCTTCAGTGAGAAGCACCTTGTGCTCGAGAAGACGGTTATGGTCCCCCATTCCAGGGTGGGCAAGGTGATTGCCCAGGTGCCCGCCTCGGGGAGCGACATACTGGAATATGGCAGGGTCACCCTTTTCGTCGGTTCCTCGCCAAGGTCGTATTACCTCATGACCGACACCAGGAACATCAATTACAACGAACTGGCCGACGAACTGGAATCCAAGGGGATCAGATACAGGATCAATTATGCCAGGGGCGACCAGGCGGCACCCCGAAACGGCGTGGACTATTCCATACTTCCCAGAACGGTATTCAGTACCACTGAGGAGATTGTCATCAATATCTACTAACCATGGAGGCTTTATGAAAGATATCCTTATCGCGCCGTCCATTCTCTCCTGTGATTTCCTGCGTCTCGGGGCCGAGATTGAGGACGTGGAGGAAGCCGGCGCAGACCTTATCCACATAGATGTCATGGACGGCAATTTTGTCCCCAACATTACCATAGGCCCCATGTTCGTCGAGGCCCTGCGCAGGATCAACAAGAAACCTCTCGATGTCCACCTGATGATAGCCAACCCTGCACAGTACGTACAGGAATTTGCGCGGGCCGGGTCGGACATCATCACGATACATGCCGAAACGGACAACCATCTCTTCAGAACTCTCGATGTCATCAAGGAGTCGGGGGCGCGGGCTGGCATATCGTTCAACCCCGCCACACCCCTCAACCTGCTTGAGCACGTCATCCATATTGTCGATCTCGTCCTCATCATGACCGTCAATCCCGGATTCGGCGGACAGAAATATATCCCCGCTATGGCACCGAAGATCACCGAGGCGCACAGAATGATCGAGAAAGCCGGACACTATATCGATCTCGAGGTAGATGGCGGCATAAAGGCCGTTAATGCCGCCGAGGTCGTCAAGGCGGGGGGCAACGTGCTTGTCATGGGAACGGAGATATTCCACAGCGGAGACTACCGGAAAAAGATCGAAGAGGTAAGAAGCAAGATCGGTCAGTAACCATGGAACTGAAGAGACAAAAGGCATACAAAACCGTCTTCGACCGGGCCCGCGACGAACTCATGGAAAGCACCATGGAAGAAAAGTTCTTCCTCGCGGGCCTGAGGCATGAACAAAAGGGTGACAGCCTCCGGGTTTATGTGCCCTATTTCGACGAGACGATCACCCTTGACATACCGTCATTCAGCTTTTCCAGTTCCCGGGGCGCCAACATCACCCTCGTCACCAGGATCATCATCCTCCATTATATCAATACCGCGTCCGGAATCCCCTTAACCGGCGAAAAGGTGGCCTATGGGGACATTCCCGCCTGCATGCACTACGACCCCGTCTTCGAAAAACGGGTGCTCAAACCCCTTGTCAGGGCCTTCGGCTACGACAGGTATGCCTTTCTCGATGCCGGCCGGGGCCTTGGGTCAAAAGAAGAACAGTTCGGCGATGCGTCGCTGACTCTTTTCGCCTTCCCCAAAGTTCCCATCACATTCGTCCTCTGGGAGGGAGACGCGGAATTCCCTCCATCGGCCAAAGCGCTTTTCGATCCTTCCATCACGGGTTATCTGCCGCTTGAGGACATAGTTGTCATCTCGAAGCTTGCCGCCGGAAGAATATTGAAGACGGCGATGAAGAACTTCGCGGAAGAGGTGTAGCATGATATTCAAACAATTCAATTTTGACGGATGCCTGGCTTATATTATTGCCTGCGAGAGACAAAAGAAAGGGGCGATTATAGACCCGTCACACGACATGGAACCGTTCCTGGACTTCGTCATATCACGGGGGCTCTCCATCGATTATGTGATCGACACGCACACGCACGTAGATCATGTATCGCTTGCGCCGGAGCTTGCCCACCAGCTTGGGGCAAGGACGGTCATGAACAGGAACACCCCGAGGCAAAGACAGATCGGGGCAACGGTTACAGACCTCTTCGGGATCGAGAAGATCCTTGCCGAAAATGCGCAAAAGAGGATCGATCTCTATGTTGCCGACAACGAGGAACTGACCATCGGAGATATCACGCTCAGGATGATCGAGACAAAGGGACATACCGTGGACCATATGTCTATTCTCGCCGGTGACAGGATATTTACCGGGGACACCCTCATCATCGGTCAGTGCGGCAGGACCGACCTGCCCGGCGGAAGCTCCCATGACATGTACGAGAGCTTGTTCCTAAGGCTCATGCCCCTGTCCAACGACCTTATCGTCTATCCCGCCCACGATTACAGGGGGAACATCAATTCATCCCTGGGCTACGAAAAGATCAACAACGTTTGTCTGAAGACCCCGAGAACCCCTCAAGAATTCGAGCAATTTCTCAAGGGCCTCTTCCCGCCGCTCAACGCGCAGACGGGAAAACTCCAGTGTGGCCTCAGCACCGAACCGTCCGACCAGTCCGCTGAGCTCGGACCCCTTATGAAAAGCTTTTGCATCTCCATGGAAAGCTTCCTCGCGACCCCTCACGAAGAAACCGCCATCCAGCCGGAAGACCTCTTTCGCAATATTAATCGGAAAGAAGGGCTCTTCATCGTCGACGTTCGCGAACCGAAGGAGCTTCAGGACACCGGTATCATCGAAGGTGCCGTACACATCCCCGTAAGGGAGGTCGCGGCAAGAATAGGGGAATTCCCGAAAGATCTCGACACTCCAATCGCGGTCTACTGTGCAAGCGGGGCCCGCTCGGCCCACGCCGCCGTCTACCTGCGCGCTTTCGGCTACCGAAATGCCAAAAACCTCGAATATGGCATCCACGGCTGGCAAGACCGCCACTACCCACTCATAAAGATGGCTTGAGAATCGAAAGATTAGAGGATCGCCTCGTACCCTCCCGCCTCTGAAGCGGACGACAAGGAAAATAAGGAACCCTCGCTAGAACATCCAACCGGGATCAGGCCAGTAGTATTTTTCCCTTCGGCTCTTTGAGGAAGGTTCCTATGATGTGGTACTCCACGCCCAGCCGGACGGCTGTCTCTTCGAATTTTGTCCTGTCGGCGGGGTCGAGGGCTATCAGAAGACCTCCCGATGTCTGCGGATCGAAGATGATATCAAAGAAGAAGTCGGACCGCGAGGTCACTACGTGTTCTCTGTAAAAATCCCTGTTGCGGTAAAGGCCGGCGGGGACCAAACCTGATGCGGCAAATTCGACGGCTTCCTGAAAATAGGGAAGCTTCCCGGCGTAGAGTTCAACGCCCAGTGTTTCCCGGATCATCTCCTTAAGGTGTCCCGCCAGGCCAAAACCGGTCACATCGGTACAGGCGTGCGTATTCACCGAAAGCATCGCCTCGGCCGCCGTCTTGTTGAGGGCGGCCATGACCCTCGCCAGGCCGAGCGCTCGATCGTCATCGAGAAGCTTGCCTTTGATGGCGGTATTCATGATTCCCGTCCCGAGAGGCTTCGTCAGGATAAGAATGTCCGAAGGCCTGGCCCCCTCGTTGAGCAGGACCTTGTCGGGATGGACTATTCCTGTTACGGAGAGCCCGTACTTGATCTCTTCATCATCCACACTGTGGCCTCCGAGAAGGCTCACCCCGGCCTCACGGATCTTGTCCGCACCACCCCGGATGATCTCTTTCAGGATCGCTATGTCAAATCTCTTTGGCGAGAAGCAGACGAGGTTGAGGGCTGTCTTCGGTATGGCTCCCATTGCGTATATGTCGCTTAGAGCATTGGCGGCTGCTATCTGGCCGAACCAGTAAGGATCGTCGACAACGGGAGTAAAGAAGTCCACGGTCTGAACAAGGGCAATCTCGTCCGTCACCTTGTAGACGCCTGCGTCTTCAAAGCCTTCAATGCCGACAATCACATGTTCATCCGCAGGGATGTCTATCCCGCACAGGATGTTCGCCAGGTCACCCGGACCTATCTTCGACGCTCACCCGCCGCCGCGGACAAATCTTGTCAGTTCGGTGTCCATCCGTCCTCCGGTCATTACTACAACACGTCCGTTCTCTCAGGGAGGAAGCATCTTCTTCGATTTCTTCCTGGCTCGCGGGGCCTCTTCCAGACAGACACGTCTCTCCTCTATCTTTTCAATCCCCGCGTAATAACAGCAATTCACGCTCTTGTAGTTATTGTCGAAAACGCGTACCTTTCCATCCTGAAAGTCGATACGGACATAGCAGAACCCACCGGGCAATTCGGACCGGCGTTCCTCAACGACGATCCCCATGCCCCATCGCGCGTACCGCCTATGATACACATGATCGCCAACCTGCAGATACAAGGAATACTCGGCTATCATCGGGTAAGCATATCATAAATTAGGGGGAGGGACAAGAAGAGCGGTCATTGGGGCAATAGGCAAAGGAGAAAAGCCAGCCCAATTTCCGGCTTTGACTTTTTTCCCATTACCCATTACCTATGACCTATGACCCGCACAAAAAAACGGGGACCGAAGTCCCCGTGTTTTTGTGCTCTCTTTAAGCGATCTTACTGATGGTCGGCCCATTTACCGTAACGCTCGCGGAGGATCCTGTGGAGGATCTTGCCTGCGCCCGATCTCGGCATCTCTTCATCTTTAATGAAAACGATGTTCTTCGGGACCTTGAATCCGGCAATCTTACCCTTGCACCACGCTGAAACATCGCTGGCTTCCAGGGTCTTCCCTTCGTGAAGGACGACAACCGCTGTTACCTGTTCGCCCCATTTTTCATGAGGCACGCCGATGACGGCTACGTCCTTGATGTCCGGATGGCCGCCTACGCAATTCTCGACTTCGGACGGGAAGATATTCTCACCACCGGAGATGATCATGTTCGCCTTTCTGTCGACCAGGGTGTAGTAGCCTTCCTCATCCCGCATCGCCATATCGCCGGCACTGAAGTACTCGCCCTTCATGGCCGCCTTGGTCTTTTCAGGATCCTTCCAGTACTGCTCGAAGATCTGCGGGCTCCTGGAATAAAGCTCTCCGACTACATTCGGCTTGTCAACAAGGTTTCCGTCCTCATCATAGAGCCTCAGGACGTCGCTTCCCATGACCTCCCGTCCGCAGGAACCGAGCTTCGTCATCTGTTCGTGCGGTTTCAGAACAGTAACAATACCTGCCTCCGTGGAACCGTATGCCTCGTAAAGCTCGGAGTTGGGGAACATCTTGAGGACACCCTGTTTCGTGTCGCGCCGAGCGGGGGCTGAAGAGATGAGCAGTTTCTTAATGCAGGTGAGGTCATATTTCGCCCTTACTTCGTCGGGAAGGGCCAGCATCATGATATAGTGTGTTGGCACGAGGGACGTGAAGGTAACTCCGAAGTCCGCAAAGGTCTTGATGAGACCTTCGGGGTTGAAGGAGACCATGTTGTAGGCCATGACGGTGCCGCCTACCCAGGTCACAACGAATGAATAGAAAAGAGAGTTGACGTGGCAACAAGGCATGACGAGCAGGTTGCAGTCATCGAAGTTGAAATTGTGATCGTAAATCATAATGTAATACTGGGAGAAGAGGTTGGCGTGGCTTTTCATAACGCCCTTGGGAAGGCCTGTGGTCCCACCCGTGTACATGATGACCCAGATATCATCGGGATCGACGACAACATCGGGCTCTGCGGGGCTGGCCTTGGCGAGCATCTGCTCGTAGTTGATAAAGCCGTCATAACTGGGGCTGTCTACGGCGTAGTTGATGTAGTGTTCAACGGTCTTCAGGTTCTTTTTCATTCCATTGACCTGATCGATCCAGGGAAATTCCTTGCCGTCCGCCTTGTCGACGCCGCTCTGAACGATGAAGACTTTCGCTTCGCAGTGATTGATGATGTATTCCATTTCCGGGGCCGCAAGCCTGAACATGAGGGGCACGCACAGGAATCCGCCCTTAGCCGCGGCCGCGTAGAAATCCAGCCACTCGACACAGTTGTATCCGAGAACTGCGAAACGGTCGCCTTTCTTCATCCCCAGGTCAGCGAGGGCATTCGCAAGCCTGCAGGCCCTTTCATTCCACTGTTTGAATGTAAAGGCCTTGTAAAGATCCTTGATGCCCACTTTGTCAGGCCACTTAAAAGCATTCACTCTCAGCACATCCTTAGCCGTCAACCAATGACCGTTCTTCATAACAAAACCCTCCTTAATGTGATTGATGAAAATCCCGTTATGTCGCCCCCTGAAGGATCAGCGGGGCGTCTTGCTCAAGACAAGGTAATACCTGAAGCGCCGCAGAAACATGATATCAGGAAATAATTATGGAATTGCGCCGTCAGAGAGACGACTAGTAATGAATGTGTACCTTTACAGCTTCTCACGTAACCCCTTAACCCGAACCTTATACCTTACTTTTACCTTACGGGACTTTTTTTTTCAATACTAAAATGCCTTCTCCATCGCGCCAGGGCAATAATTCATATCCTTCAATCCCCGCCCCGCATCCGGATACGTCCCATATGTCCTATTCCTCCAATTGGTCACAAAAGACACATAGGACCTTTAGACACATAGGACCATAAGAAACGCAGCCCCGGCTCAAAATAAAAAAAGGGGACCGAAGTCCCCGTTTTTTATTCAGTTGAATAATTCTACTGCTGGTCTCCCCATTTTCCGTAACGGTCGCGGAGGATCCTGTGGAGGATCTTGCCTGCGCCCGATCTCGGCATCTCTTCGTCGGGGATGATATAGACGTTCTTGGGAACCTTGAAACCGGCGATCTTGCCCTTGCACCACTCGGTCACGTCTTTAGGCTCCATCTTCTTGCCTTCATGGAGGACGACGACTGCCGTTACCTGTTCGCCCCAT